>JAHDIA010000245.1 GCA_020631035.1 Chitinophagales bacterium
AAGGCATGCCTTGTCTGTACTGTGCTAGGTGGAGAGATTTTGAAAAATCGGAATTTTCTATATGGGGATTGTATTTCTTGGTGTTTCGTGGAGACAAGGCATGCCTTGTCTGTACGGGGATTGGTGTGGAGAAAATTCACGAATTTTCTCCACGAAATGGGTGGAAGGAAGCAGGGCGTGAAGCGGATGGATGTAAGAGCCGACGAAGGATTGAAAGAGGCGATGTCTACGCCCGATAGTAGTGGATATGGCGGCATTTTGTGGTGGGATGTAGAGACGCATCCCGATACGTCGGGATCTGTAGGTGCGTGACGGTGAATCCAGATTTGTCCGAGGCCGCCATAGAAGCGGATAGCGGGGAGTCGCCATTGGTCGAAGATTCCCCGTTCCGTTCTAAAAAATAAATTTAAATTCCTTGTTTTGCCCATTCAAAGGCTGCTGAGCGGACATCTTTGCAAGAAGGGCTTTTTAGGATGGTTATGGCACCTGCACCAGCTCCAATGGTGGCTCCCATAAGAAGTGCGCCTGGATTGCCTGTGGCGTAACCGATGAGTGTGGCGATGGTTCCTGCTCCAAGGGCATTTTTGAGGGCATTTTCGATGCAGTTGTCAGCGGCTTGTTTGGCGATGTGGGCATTGACGCCGTTTTCGAGCATAAATAGTTCGAGGGATTTTTTGGCTTTTTGTGGTGTCATTGTTTTTAAATTTAAAATGTAATTAAATGTTTTTGGATTGTAGGTAATCGTTGATTTCGGATTGTTTGTGAGAGTAATGTTTTTTGTCTTTTGTAATAAAAGCTGATTGTAGGGAGGGACAGTTGAATAAGGGGTTTAAATCGCCATCTTTGCAGTCCCAGAAATGAATTTTTTCTAATTGTTTTAAACTTGTGATAAAAGATAAAGAATCTATTTCTGTTACAAATAATTCTTTGAGACTATTGAGATTTGTCAAAACAGACAAGTCTCTTAGTTTTTTGCATTTTTCAAGGTGTAATTTTTCAATTTTGGTATTGTTTATCTGGCTTATATCTTCTAAATTTTTGTTGTAAGCCAATTTTAAATTTAGAAGTTTGTTTAAGTTTTCTATTCCAGCAAGATTGAGGAGTTTATTGGCTTTGTAAAGATGCAATGTACTTAAACGATTTAAGGGCGAAATTTCTTGGAGGTCTTCTTTGGAAAACCCAGAGGTAATGACCAGGGTATTTATTTGATGGGCTTTTGAAAAGTTTACAATATTGGGTGAGTATACAATACTTAGGTATTTTAGATTGGAGAATTTGGAAACATCTATTTTGATTGATTCTTTTGCCAATAGCAATGTTTCTAATTTGGGGAGTTGATAAAGAGGTTCTAAGGAGCTTGCTTTTTTTAATTTACCGTTGGTATCAATGGAAAGATATACCAAGTTGTCTTTGATTTTGTCTAGTTGCTCAAAACTACAACTGGAGCAGTCGGGTATTGAAGGACTTTTTATTTTAAGCCCTTTTCCATTGTTTTGAATAAAAAATGAAATGGCTTCGTTTAGCTCATTTAAATCGCATACAACTATTTGATTAGATAAATTATTATTGATGATTCTAAAATTCATTTTTTGAGGTTTATTTACAACTTACACCAGTTGTTTTATTGTATTCCGCCTCGAAGGCATCTGCATTGTCTTGTACCTGTTGATAAAGTGTCGGGTTGTTTAGTTTTGCATCTGCTAGTTTCTTTTTTCCAGGAGAATTGATTGCATTGTGAAAATCTGTATCGGATACAGCATCGTGTCGATCCATTAATTCTGCTTCTACCATTAGTCCCATATTGTTATCTCCATAGTCAACATGTAAGGCTTTGGTTGCATTTGAAGAGCCACCAATTCTTTGACTCATTGAGGCATTCATTCTGTTGGATGGTCCCTTGCCTACATAAGAGGTGTTGCCATCTGTAAAGAAATACGTACCTGTTAATCCAAATAAATCAACCCAAATGTTTACATCTTTGGTATAGCCATATAGATTGAGTAAGTTCCCTTTTAATCCTATTGGGTCTTGTGACAAATAGGTGCCTTCCTCAGCTGCGTAATACCTAAAGCGATTGTAATACAAACCCGTTTCTACATCTTCATATTGTCCAAGGTAGCGGAAAGGACAGGCGTGTTTGTTGCCCATTAAGTTAATGGGTTTGCCGTAGATATTCAAATCACAGGACCATACTTTGTCGCCTTGTTGGTTGAACATAGCGGTGGGAGTACCCAAGTGGTCGCTTACAATGCTATAAGTGTGTGGACCAACAATTTTGGCGATGGGTTTAAAAGTATCGGGTTCAAATACCCAAGTGATGGGTTCGCTATTTTCTTGTTTGTCTGGTGGGGCATTGGCGGCTTGTATCCGAATTTTTTCGTCTCGTTTTTTGATGCGGATAAGCCCTTCTTCTTTGGATTTGGACTTGATTCGAATGCCTGACCTTTGAGGTTTAAATTTAGTTTGTTCGGTCCATTCGTGTAGGAGCTGGTCTCCATCCCAGACCCAGTAGGTGGTTCTGCCTCGATAGGTTTTAGAAATGCGTCTGCCCAAGGCATCGTATTTAAAAGAAACTACTTCGCCATCAGGACGGATGACTTTGGTGAGCATTCCGCTGTCGTTCCAGTAATATTGCCAGACTTTGCCTGTTTTTTCGGTTTTGCGGATGAGGTTGCCCCATTGGTCGTAATTGTAATGGGCGTTTGCATTTTCTTTTAATTGTCCTGCTGGACCGTATTTGCTGTCGTTTTGATTTTTGGATTTGAATAAATTGCCAAATGCATCGGGCATTTTGTAGAGGATACCGTCTGGGTATTCTGCCCAAGCTAAGTTGCCAAAGACATCGTGCTCAAATTTAATATTGCCGTTGTGAATGTCTTGAATTTCTTTGAGCTGGTCGTTGATGTCCCAAGTGTATTGTTTGGCAATAAATTCTTTGGTTCCTGAAAAAGTATTGAGTTGAGTTGGGCGTCCTAATTGATCTCTTTTCCAGCGGTTTTGGATGCCACCTGGTAAACTTTGTTGAATTTCTAAACCAAGTGCATCTCTTTGGTAATGGGTTTGCCAGGCTATATCTGTATCATTTTGAAAAGCTGCAACCTTAGTGACTTCACCTACTGAATTGCGTTCAAAACGTAGATCGGCACCCATCGAAGATAGTGTAGCAATTTTAAATCCATTGGCATTGTATTCTGTTTTGACAAAATGTTCTCCTTGGATTTCTTTGGTGGTTTGCCCCAATGCATTTTTTTCAAATGTTAATTTGCTGTGTTGATTGTATGCTTCGATAAGTGTGCCATTGGCTTGGTAAGTAAAAGCTTCAAAAGAATCATCTGAGTGTTTGCTTTCGATGAGTCGCCCTCGTAAATCGTGTGTTAAATCTGTAAATTTATTTCCGCTAAAGGTTATGCGTTTTATTTGACCAATGGCATCTCTATGGTATTTTCGTTCAATATCATCAAAACCTATTTCGTGAATGATGTTGGATTTGTAGTCCAATCCAAATTGGTAAGCATAACCCAATTGATTTTTGATGCCAGTCAAGCTTTCTTCGGTATTGTAGGAAAACTCTACTCGTGTTCCGGCTTCTATTCGAGCAGTTAGTCGGTTGAAACCACCAAATTCAAATTGTACGTCTTTTTGTTTGTCTTTTATTCTGGTAAGATTGCCCTCTGGATCATAGTTGAATTGTCGAATGTTGCCATCAGCTTCGTATGTTTTTACAAGCTGATTTAACAAATCAAAATTGCGTTTTTTGATGGCTCCTTTGGGGTTGGCAAATTGAATGGAGCGTCCTAGTAAATCGTATTCCCATTGCATACTGCTCCCATCTGCAAAATTTATCTGTTGAACGTTTTTGTGGGCATCGTATGCTATTTGGGTACTGTTGCCTAAAGAATCGGTGGTTGTTAGTAAATTGCCATCTTGATAAGCATACTGAGTCGTATTGCCCAATGGGTCGCTTTTGGCAATGAGTAAGTTTTGCTCATTGTACTGCCAATTCCATTGATCGCCGTTCTCGTTGGTAAAACCAATGGGCAAATCGTTTTCATTGTGCTGTATTTGAATTTTGCTCCCATCAGGAAAAATGGCTTGGCTCAAATTGCCGTTTTGGTCGTAATTGTAAAAAGTGGTTTGACCCAATTCGTTGGTTTGAGAAAGCAATTGATTGTTGGCATCAAACTCTTTGGTGGCGGTGTGTCCCTTGGCATCTATGGTTTTAACCACAATGCCCATATCATTGTAAAAATGCTGTGTTTGGTGTCCTAGTGAATCCTCGACCACCGTCATTTTTTCTTTTAAATGATAGCTCAGTTTGTGGTCATATATTCCTCCATCTCCCCAAGTTCGGGTACAGCGGGCGTGTTCGTTTTCTCCATCATAAGCAAAATAAAAACTCAATCCATTTCGGTTGGTTTCTTTAACTAATAAATGATTCTGGTATTCGTATTTGAATTCCTTTTTGTGTGCATCAAATACTTTATGCAAATTACTTTGTAAATCAAAGTGAAATGATGTCACTAAAAATTCTTTATCCGAAAAATTTGGATGGGGTAAGTAAATTTCTTGGATACGGCCTTTTGCATCGTTTTTAAATCGAATGACGCGCCCAACGCTGTCGATTATTTGTTGAAGTTCTAATTGATTGTTGTACTTAAATTCAATCTGATTGCCGCTGGCGTCTCTGATAAATCGTAGGGGCAAAGGAATATTGTCTACGGGGCTGTTTTGAAAATGGTAAAATAAATTTTGTTTGTCTTTTAAATAATAGCCTTGTTCGTTTTTAAACAGCCTCAATTTTTCGGATATGCTGATGGCTTCTTCATCCACCTTCAAAGTTGGAAAAACAACACTTCTTCCATCAGGCAATCGAATGACCACCAATTTGTCTTCCTCACTTACAATCATTCCCCAATCGTAGGAATGGTGCCAGCCGTGCCCCAATGGTCCATTGTAAGTTGAAGTAGAAAACCATTTGCGTTCCCAAACAATCGGAATGGGCCCTGGCAATCTAAAATCAATGGCATCGGTTAAGACCTTACCAGTGGCAATGTCTACAGGGTGGCCCGTCAAAGAACAAATAGAATTGTGTACTCGATTGCGGGTATTGGGCGAAACATTCAATTTGTCCATTAAATCGTCTGCCTTTTTATGGGCATAATCGGCAATCTTTTTGGCGGCTTTGGACTTGCGGAACATCTTGCCCATTTTCTTCATTGCAAATCCCAAACCCAAATCAGCCACTTGCCCCAACAAAGACATCATACTGATGGTGGGGGGGCCTCCGACCAATACAGGTGGTCCAGCAGGTATCGCCAAGACTGTTGAGGTTGGCAACATCAAACTAATGGATTTACTTTTTTTCTTGGGGCGGGGTGGTGGGGGCATTCCAATGTCTTGGCAACTCAAGACCATTGCGCCCATAAAAGACATCACATCCCCATCGGCCAAAACGGTGGCACTGCCCATAAATATTTCACATTCATTGCCTGGTGGTTTGACAAAGGGACCACCCATTGGAATGTGGGGCGGAATGGCTTTGCCTGCTGTTCCACCAATACCAGTCGGCATATTGTTGGTCCAGACCGATGAACCAATAAAAGGTACAAACTCCAAAGGATCGAGCAACATTCCGATAAAAGGATGGGGAAGCGGCGTCGGTATTGGAGAAGGTACCGCAGGAATCAATACAATGTGTGTATCAACCCCCATTACAGGATCAAATTGTTTGACGGCAGGAATCATACCACTGGCGTTTGGGTGAGCAAACTGTCTTCCCAATTCGGCCCAATCAATTCAATCATTTTTTGACGGGTAACGATTTTTGATTGGGGCAAACGCATTGGTTCTGCCAAACGCAACAAGGCTTCTCCCACAAAAGGTAAGGTAGAACTCTTGACCAATTCGGGCTCCATTTTTTCGGCTACGGATATGGCATTTTGATTGCATTTCCACGCCTTGGGCAATTCCTGTTCCGACTCGTAACAAACGGCAGCCATCCGCCAAGCATCCATTTCGGACAATTGGTCTTCGTCTGCTTGAGCGGCTCGACTGGCTTCTTCGTAAAGTCGTGCAGCCTGATAGTATTTCTTTTGAATGATGTAAACCGACGATTGGGCAAAGATGGTTTTGGGCAACAAACTCTTTAATATTTTAGCTCCTCCTGACTCCGCCACTTTTCTGGCTTTAGCAAAACTTTTGAGTGCTTGGTCAAATTGCTTGACACCCATCAATATATTACCCGTCAAGCTGTGTACAAAAACTTCGAGCTGTGGCCACTTTTGTTTCTTGACCAATAACAAAGCTTCTTTTTCGAGTTTGTTCAACAGTTTCAAATCTCCCTTTTTACCCGCTTGGGTCATTGCGACATACTTTTGCCGAAACTGTACACCAGGATTTTTTGGACTGCCCATAGACGCCAACTGACGCAACATATTATCCGTGTCTAGTTGAGGTTCTATTGCATTTATTTCTATGGGAAAAACCTCCAATAAATCTTCGAACTTTACATCATTTTGATCCTCAAGCAGCATCAAGCGTACCTTGTCGGGAATCTCGTTTTCGATGATCTGTCCAATCCAATGCAAAAATTGGTTTTCATTGTCGATTTTGGAGGGGGCAAGATAAGCCACCATTTTGCCTTCGCCCCAAGTGGGAATACTTTGGATAAACAATTGCAAATTTTCAGTAAAAAGGCTAGGGGGGGAAATGACGCTTTTGCCTTTGTAGGGTTTCCAATGAATGTAAATGTCTTCTTGCTCTAGGGCTGCTTGTGTTTGGTCGAGCAAACTTTTCAGTTCCTTAATTAAATCTTTCGTATACTGGGTCGTATTTTTAAAAGGCGTTTCAAAGCGTACAAAAAACTCTTCTGTTTTACCGTGCTGACTACATTCAACATCCACAAAAGCCTCCAACAAATTGCGCTCATCCGACTGGATTTGCCACAAACAAACTTTCGCTTTCTCTTTTTGGATAAAACTATCCCACAAAAGCGTCAATTGGTCTATGCGTTGGCTTACGGCATTGTGTTTTTGAAAATTTTGCATACTTCTTCACACTTTAGGATAAAGAACGAAGTAAATTATTTTGCTTGTCCCGATTGCGCTTATTGAGTTCTGTCCTCAACCACATCAGGTTCACCACTTCCGTTCGGAGAATTATGTTGTTTTTAACCTTGTCAAACAATGTCACTGGCACACGCCCCAATTCATCCCGAAAAAAAAGCTGTGCATAATGGCTTGTATCTATCAATTCAATCTGTTTGCTGTAAGTATTTTTAAGCATCAAAATATAGGACGGGCGGGGGAGAGAGAAATTGAAATGTAGAATTACGAATGTAGAGTGACGAATGTAGAATCGAACAGGACATGCTTAGCTATTCTAAATTCGTACATCGTAACTCTAAATTTATCATTATCGTGCAACGCCATTGGTTCTAGGCTAGGTTCAGTCTGGTTAACCAACGCATGCTTCATACTGCGCACCAAGCTTCATCCACCCGCTCATCCGACGCCTTTTTAATTGTGAGTTATAAATTGGGCAGAATGGATCGACAATTCCCTTAGTAGGTTTCAGTTTGCAACTTAGTAGGTTTCAGTTTGCAACTTAGTAGGTTTCAGTTTGCAACTGAAACCCAAAGTAGCGTAAGTTTGTAACTTGCAGATAGGACGCCAATCACGAACAGAAAACACCAAGCATCTTAAATTACAATCGCTGATGTACAATCTGCTCAAAATACTCATCCAAGGCTCTATCGAGTTTCCCAGTAGACAATTCGGGTATGTAGATGGGATAATTTTGGAGCATACAACGAAGAATGTTGTTGCGGTGTTTTTTCATCCAATCTTTGGTGGTACGAACGGTTTGTTTTTTGAGACTAATTTGACAACAAAAACCATTGAGTTTTTCCCAGAGATCGCCCTTAGACATTAGCGAATAATTTTTGCCAAAAGCCTGACTGATTTCAGTAAGGAGTTTATTCGGACAATTGGGAAACAATTTGACCAGTTCGCTACGACTCAACACAAATCGGTAAAAGACCTTGATGCAAAAAATAAATTTAGCACGTTCTCTTTTGTCTTGAAATTCGGTAGAAATGAGTTGAGAGAAATTGTTGTAAGAAGCATTTCTTTGAGCCGAAGAAACATCTTTTAAATTGGCATTTTGGTAATGATCTTGATTGAGGTATTTCTCCTTGGGCAATTTGCGGATTTCATCAATCAGCGCATTTTTAATGATGCGGTAAAAATACACACTAAACAAAGATTGACCCTTAAAATTTAATTTCCCCAAAACAATTTTCTCAATCAAACGAGCATTGACATTTTCGAGCAACCACAAAAACATATCTTGATCAGAGCGACCATTTTTGTCATTGAGGTATT
>JAHDIA010000246.1 GCA_020631035.1 Chitinophagales bacterium
ATTTTTTAATATTTTGACTATGCCT
Organism: Chitinophagales bacterium; assembly: GCA_020631035.1. GTDB lineage: Bacteria > Bacteroidota > Bacteroidia > Chitinophagales > UBA2359 > JAHDGP01. The sequence goes on from JAHDIA010000246.1 coordinate 26, forward strand.
TTTCGTCCTATACTGCATCTCGTACTCGCCTATGGTCCCGACAGTCGGGACCAGGCTCCGTGCGTTCTTTGTATAAAACAAAAATTCATTAGCCAAAACATCAATTTATTTAAATTACAGTGTACTAAGCAAAAAAAGCGGATAGACAGTATTGCCTTCCGCTTTCAAAAATATATTGAACTTCTAAAAAATCATCTTTTAAAAGGTTGATAATCCATCTCAACTTTGATTTCTACTTCTTTGGCAATATTGTCTTTGACCACAGCAGGGATTTCAATATCGTAATCAGCTACTGCAATAATAAAAGAAGAATTGGCTTTGATGTTTTCTGCACCCACTTCGATTACCCCTTCAGTCGTTACAGGATTGGTTACACCGTGGATTGTCAAATCACCAGCAACCTTAACAGTATAAGTACCAGCTTCAGCAAAGTTGACATCTCCTATATTTTCAATGGCACCTTTAAAAACACCCTTAGGATATTTGTCAGATTCCATATAATTTTCGTTGAAGTGTTCTTGCATCAATGCTTTTTCAAATTCAAATGCTTTGATGAGTACAGCAAACTCCATTTTACCAGTTTCGGTATCCAAAACACTTGTTGCCTTGTAATTTTCTGCCTCAATTTTTTCCATTGGTGCTTCAGAGAAAAATGAGATGTGTCCTTCTTTAGTGAAAAATTTTCCTGTTTGTGCGTAAGTTGGTGCAAAAGCAAACAACAATACAAAACAGGCAGTAATAGAAATTAGCCAATTTTTAGCCTTCATATTGAATGATAGTTTTTGTTGTAAATAAATGGTTAAACAAGAATTAGATGGATATTTTTTCCAAAAGCTTAACCATCATTGTACTTAATTGATTTATATTTTTTATTAGCTGGATTCTATATTTTTTGCTAGCTAGATTCAGAACATCTAACCAAGACGACATCTGACAAATAGCCAGTGCAAATTCCTTTTAATTTTATTTTGTTTCCCTTGGCAAATTTTTGCTTATTGACATTTTTGTCAAACATTTCGCAAGTGACACCAAAGAGCATACCACCATCAAGTGTTACAGTCACCTTACCTTCTTTATTGGTACTTACTTCTTGTACAGTTCCTGATATTTCAACAACTTTATCCAAGTATTTTGCATTTGCAGCATTTTCGTCATTTTCAAAAGCTGAGAACAGTTCTTGACAACTCAAGGAAAAATCTACTTTATCAGCAGCTTCAAGCCCCCTATTATACTCACTCAAACCATAATATGCTCCCAAACCCAATGCCAACAATACCAGTAATAAAATGAGTTTCTTCATAGAAAAATATTTAGTGTATTTTAATTAGTTGTTCTCAGCTCCTTCTTCAATCCACTGTTGAATCAGTTCCAACTCAAAGCTGGTGATGCTACCACCTGGAGGCATTGGAGTATAGTCATTACTCCCATCAAGCACCCCTACAAGAGCACCATTGTCTACATAAACTCTCAAATTATCATACCCCTCTAAAACGTTTCCCGCCCCCAACACATTCGCCCCTGATTCATTGTGACAATTCAAACAATTGTTATTTTCTAAAATGGGAATAATTTGGGTGGCATAAGATATGGGAAGTGTATCTTCTTCCATTGCCATCTCATCTGGAGCAAACAAGTCCTCTTCATTGTCACTAGAACAAGAACTCAAATTCATTGTAGTCACAACGACTGTCACACATGCCAAGAGTATAAAAAAACTTCTCAAATCAATTTTCTGCATAATTCAATTTTACATCTAAATAAACTTACAAACAAGACATATAAAATTTACAATTGAAAAAAGAACAAGTCTTTATGTGATTTATTTATACAAAGACTTGTTCAAAAAGTTTCAATAAATTAAACTTGTAAAATGAGATTTCCAATTCTTTTACTTAGAGAATACAAAGTCTGCTGCTGCTGCTGCATGGCAACCACTACAAGCTTTGAAGCTTGAGTCCCCTCTTTCTGGGTCTCCATCTTCATTCACTACAACAGAACCATCAGCATTCAAGATAAACCATTCCCAATTGCCATTGGCAGAATCATAGGTACTCCCTCTTTTAACCATACCAAAGTAAGCATTAACATTGGGATCATCTGAATCACTTACATGCTTGGCAATCAATGTTCCAACTGGATAACCATTGTCACCAATACTTGCATCATCTTTGAAGTAGATTTCACGAACACTTGTGGCACTGTTTCCACCATGTGCTCCTCCTTGTAAAAGTGGATCGGTATCTCCTACTTCAGTTGCAACCAATGTCCAATCGCTGAAATTAGCAAAAGCAGCATCTGTCGCATTGAAATCGCTAGGTCCACCCTTGGTGAATGCAAAATCAACTGCCGCTCCAGCATGGCAGCTACCACAAGCTTTGAAGCTAGAGTCACCTCTTTGTGGTTCACCAGTATCTGGATCATTTTGAATGGTTCCATCAGCATTTAGGATAAACCATTCCCAATTGCCACCAGCAGGGTCATAGTCAGCTCCTCTTTTGACCATACCAAAGTATTGATTGATACTTGCGTCTTCAGAATCGCTTACGTGTTTGGCAATCAATGTTCCCATAGGATATTCTCCATTTGCAGGATCTTGTCCACCACTGTAATAAATTTTTCTCACACTCGTTGAGGTAGCAGCTCCATGTGCGCCTCCCAATGAGGTATATGTGCTCAATCCGCTTTCTTCACCAGAAAGGGTCCAAGAAGTCAAACCAGCAAAAGTTTGATCATCGGCTATAAAGTCAGGAGTTTCCTCCTCCATCATCATCATGTCATCAGGATCATCCTCATCATCGCTACAGGATTGATTGGTGATGACCATAAACAGAGCCAGAAAAACGGATAAAAAAAGATAACTTTTCTTCATACCTAATTTATGTAGTTTAGTTTATAAAATATTTTCTTGTTTTTGGGATACACCATCACACTCTGTCCCTCTATTCATAAAATATTATGCAATTAAGCCTTTATTTGAAACATAAAACATCGGCTGGGTGACATTTGTGAAAATGCCTATTAATTTGTATCCATTTAACTGAATACCTTTGCAAGTAAAAGCATATTCTATATATAAAACATCGGCTGAGTGACATTTACGTAAAAAGCCTATAAAAGGATAGGCTCTGAATAAAGTTAATATAAAAATCCATATATATGTATAAAGATATACAGTTTGTTATCATAAAGACTTTAAAATGGGAAAAAAAGGGAAAAATCAATATTTGTATAGCATTAGTTGTGCGCAATGTGCTGCCTTTGTTATGAACTATCGCAAAGGTGGTAAAGGAGCTTTGTTGCGTTGTTTTGTTGAGGGTATAGAATCACCTGAAAAATTGGCTGCATACAAACAAAAAGCCAATTCTAAAGAGGATTTAGATAATTTGTGCTGCCCTCAATGTGATTGTTTGATGGGTGTTCCAATGATTTATAAAGATGGTCGCTTGGCTTTTCGGATGTTGAATGGCTATTTTCACAAGAAGTTGATTAAGTAATCTGCGAAGGCGACTAAACTTTTTAAACTAGCCCCGATAGGAACGGTTACCCCACAGCGGGCTTCGACAGACTCAGCCTCCTTGTGGGTATTTGACTTTCGTTTTGGGTTATTGCTCAGTGAAGCTGTCAAACCGAAGCGAGGAGTAAAAGTGGATAGCGGGCAATCAAGTAGCGACGAAGCATAAAACACTTGCTCCTAAGCATATAAAAAATGGTTCTTTGACAATTTTTCGGAAGAGAGATGATTGTCAGAGAAGCAAAAAAGTTAAGGCGTACTGTATATTGCCATCTGCAATTTTTAGTACGCCTTGAAAAACTACCCTCCGATAAAATTCCCATTTCTGGGAAATATCTTGTTGTTATATCTCTTATATTGAAATATGCGTACCAAAAACATAACTCATTGATTATCAATAATCTAAATTTTCGCACTTCCTTAATTCCTTCTATATATCAGAGATTTTTCTAATTGGTAGAATTTTGCAAACAACTTGAGTAAAGGGCATAAAAAAAGCCCCAAGCCCGTTGGGGCTTGAGGCTAGATACCACGTCACTACTAACCTTACTACCTTCTCAGTTCGATGAATCCTGTTCGAGTAGCATCTCCACTCTCACTTTCGATTCTTAACTGATAGAAGTAAGTACCTTCGGGAAGCGCACTTCCCATATTTCCTTGAGTGCCATTCCATTGTTCCGCAGAACTGAATGACTTACTTTCGTAAACTAAGCTTCCTAAGCGGTTAAAGATTGCCAATTCAGCATTGGCATTGTTGCCGAAGATGTATAAACCTTCTATAGAGAATACGTCATTAACACCATCATTGTTCGGTGTAATTACGTTGGTAATTCTCAAATCTTCAACAGCTTGTTTGAAGTCTGATGGCTCTACATTAGGAGCCACACGTTGCATACCTGGATTATCACAGTTTGGAGTTGTTGTAATGCTAACATTAACCATTTCACAAACGGTTCCATCTTCATTACAAGCTGTAACCGTGATTACTTCATCCAAGGCTTGTGTATCACCAAATCCTGGCAATGGACGATAAGTAAAACAGTTGGGGCTGGTTGTTTCCAAGCTACAATCAAAGTAGAATGGATCTAAACCATCTGGATAACCGTTGTTATCAGCATCTTCAGATACGATGGCTACACCATCTGTACAGAAGTCTACACACAATTCGATTTCAGGAGCGGGGAATGGCAATGTACATACGCTAAAGTCTGCATTACAACCCTCAACAGCTGTAGTAGTTACTGTAACAATTGCTTGATCCATTCCACCATTTCCATCACAAATAGTGTATGTAAAGACATCTAGTCCTGTGAAGCCACTATTTGGAATGTATGTAATCGTTCCATTATCGTTAAAGATTACCTGACCATTAACTGGTTCGCCATCTCCAATTTGTGTACACAAGCTCAATACATCACCATCTGGGTCCATATCGTTGTTCAATACAGGGATGGTAATAGCTGCATCCATATCAGTGAACACATCATCTTTAATTGCATCTGGCTGACTGTTTGTACCATCACCACAATCTCCAACATAAACAACAGCTAGAGTTGTGTCGCACAATGATTCGTCAGGAGTACAAGCGATGAATGTTACTGTATCAACTCCAAGCGTTTCAAATCCTGGTAGAGGTGTATAACGTACACAAGTATCAGATACTGTTGTCACACTACAATTGAAAGTTGACTTAGCATCTACAATTGAGTAATCAGGACCAAGGTCACAGAATTGTACACATAAGATGGTTGGCTGGATAGGGCCAGTACATCCGAACAATGTGTCTGTTTCTTCACAGTACATACAAGTTCCGTCATTTACAGTAGCATCTGGATTGTAGTTCAATGCATCTGGGTCAGTACAACCCATTACATCAAACATACAGCTTCCATTGTCAATTGTCGCATCTGGGTTGTAGTTGCTTGCAGTAGGATCAGTACAGCCTTCTACGTCGAACATACAGCTTCCATTGTCAATTGTTGCACTTGGGTCGTAGTTGTTAGCTGTTGGGTCAGTACAACCATAACAGCTGAAATCACAACTTGCATCATCAATTGTTGCAACTGTAGAGTAGTTACAAGCACTTGGATCAGTACAACCATAACAACTGTAATCACAGCTTCCATCATCCTCATCGGCATTAGGATCGTAGTTACAAGCTGTTTCGTCAATACAACCTGGATTCTTAGGATCATTGATACCAAAGTCAGCATCCAAGTAATCTTCGTTAACACCAAGATTTATATTGTCTGAACCTGGAGTTGTCAAAGTAAATCCGTCTGGTGTTGTTACTGTTACAGTATAGTTGCCTGCTGGAAGACCAGTGAACAAGTACTCACCCATTTGGTTCGTCATCATTGTTTCAGTCGTACCATCTGGGAATGTCAATGTAACAGTTACACCTGCTGCACCTACCTCATCAGCATCTTGGATACCATCGCCATCTTCATCAAACCATACATAGTCACCTATGTTTCCACTGTATGTACAAGTTCCATTATCAACATTTGCCTCTGGATCGTAGTTATTTGCATTAGGATCTGTACAACCTGGTATTGGATTAAAACAAGCTGGATCATCAGCCGCCAATCTTATGATGGTTGCAGGATTAGACAATGCGAAACAACCAGTAATGTCTGCTACTTGATCAGTAGGAATGTCAATGTCTTCGTAAGCAACAGCCCAGATCAAACAAACCCCTGGAGGAGCATTGCTAAAGTCGAACTCAGGACCAGCAAGTGGACCATCTAAGATGGTTGTTCCTGTTTCATCTGTGATTACGTAAGCAAAGTTGCCTCCTATGTTTCCAGTAACTTCAATGGTTACATCTACTGTTCTACCTAAACAGATTGTCATTTGATCTGTACCTGTTTCAACAAAGTTGATCATACCACCATCTACTGCAATACAAGAACCGTTGTCCAATACTGCTGAAGCATCGTAGTTACAAGCATTTGGATCTGTACAACCTTCATTGTAAGTACAAGTTCCATTGTCGATTGTCGCTGCTGGATCGTAGTTGTTTGCTGCTGGGTCAGTACAACCTAAGCAATCAAAGTTACAAGAACCATCATCTTCATCGGCGTTTGGATCGTAATTACAAGCACTAGGATCAGTACAACCTTCTACTTTATCAGATTCAGCAACAACTACTGCCTCATCTTGATCGTCCTCAGCAATATTATTGTTACCAGGCGTAGAATCAATGTCATCTTCGTTGGTTGTAATTACTTCAGCTACATTGGTGTGTGTACCTTCAGCATTCACAGTTGCAGTAATCAATAATTGAGTTGATGCACCTGCTGTCAAATCTCCAATATTCCAAATACCATTGTTTGAATTGTAAGTACCGCCACTGTGAGCAACATAAGCCAAGTTAGCTGGTAATACATCTGATACTTGAACATTTGTAGCTGTAGCAGGACCTTCATTGTTTACTGTAATGGTAAAGACTACATCATTACCTACCAATACTTGCTCTTGATCTACTGTCTTAGTCAACTGTACATCAACCAAACAATTTGTGTAATTACATACATCATTTGGATTACAAGTAGCAGTTGGGTCGTAGTTACAAGCATTAGGATCAGTACAACCAGCGATTCCATTACAAGCACAACCTGCTTCTGGATACTCACAAGTATTGTTATCTACAATAGCTGTTGGAGCATAATTACAAGCTGTTGGATCTGTACAACCTTCTTCATAAATACAAGAACCATTGTCACAGTTGGCAAGAGGATTAAAGTTCAATGCCAATGCATCTGTACAAGCCTGAATTGCATCACAAGGATTGTCTGGACAAAGTTCAAACTCTCCAAGGTTACAAGAACCATTGTCTACAGTTGCGTTTGGATCGTAGTTACAAGCATCTGGATTGGTACAACCTTCCATTGGAGCTTGTGTAACGATTACTGTTGCATCATCCTGATCATCTTCCGTGATGACATTGTTTCCTGGTGTAGAGTCAATATCATCTTGATCTGCTGTAGTTACCTGAGCATCATTTACAAAAGTACCAGGACCTTCTGCAGTTACAGTAATCATCAATTCAACTATTTGACCTACTTCCAATGTTCCAATTTTCCAAAGACCTGTATTAGGATTAAACAATCCAAAGTTTTGGTTAGAACCAGCGAATGTCAAACCAATTGGTAAGATGTCTATTACTTCAACGTTTGTTGCTACTGCTGGACCTTGATTGGTCACTGTAATTGTAAAGGTTACATTTTGACCAGCTACTACCTCATCTTGATCTACTGTCTTTGTCAATGACAAATCAATCAAACAAGATATATACTCACAAGAACCATCATCACAACCTGCTCCTGGATTATAGTTACAAGCACTTGGATCAATACAGCCCAATTGTTCAAAACCACAAGAACCATCATCACAAGTTGCTGCTGGGTTGTAGTTACAAGACATTGCATCTGTACAACCTAAGATTGCATTACACGGATCTGGACAAGCTGTCTCACCATACTCACAAGAATCATCATCACAACTTGCACCTGGATCGTAGTTACAAGCTCCTGGATCTGTACAACCATCTGGTAAGATACAAGAACCATTGTCACAGTCTGCTGATGGATCATAGTTACAAGCCAATGGGTTGATACATCCTGGTGTTTCACCACAAGCACAACCTTCTGCTGGGAACTGACAAGTACCATTGTCTACATTCGCATTTGGATCGTAGTTACAAGCTGTCATATCAGTACAACCTCCCATTGGTGGAACAGTAGCTGTTATCATTGCATCATCTTGATCATCTTCTGTGATAACATTGTTTCCTGGTGTAGAATCAATATCATCTTGATTCGCTGCTGTTACTTGTGC
>JAHDIA010000247.1:0-230 GCA_020631035.1 Chitinophagales bacterium
AAGCGGGTGGATGAAATTTACGACGCAGCCCAAAGCATGCGCCCGATAACCAGAGCGAGCGCAGCCATGAACCACTGACGTTGCACCATATTGTGTAATTGTGTTATTGGTTGATTAGGTAACTAGAGACTAAGCAATCAACGAATCCACCCAATCGACCCAGTCAACCCAATCAACTCAATCAACTCAATTAACAAAGAACACAAACCACCAAGCCATTCTACATTCGT
>JAHDIA010000247.1:330-8319 GCA_020631035.1 Chitinophagales bacterium
AATTCTACATTCGTAATTCTACATTCGTAATTCTACATTCGTAATTCTACATTCGTAATTCTACATTCGCAATTCCCCTCAATTATCTCTATCTTTAAAGCCTAATTCAAATCCTAAAACACAACATGAAATTTGGAGAGATCCCCTACAAACGTCCTGTGATAGACGAATATGAGGCAAATTATACTCGATTGTTAAGCCAATTCAAGGAGGCGGATAGTTTTGAGGAGCAAGATGTGGCATTGAGGCAAATCTATAAGGAGAGAGACGATTTTGTAACAATGTTTCAATTGGCAAAAATTCGTTATTTGACAGATACTGCCAATCAGGTATTTCAAAAGGAAGTCAATTATTTTAATCAGGCTTTTCCTGTATATAAAAAACTGCAAACACAGACCTATCAGGCACTCATCAATGCCAAATACAAAAGCGAATTGGAAAGCAAATGGGGAAGACACTTATTTAATCTTGCTGCACACAAAGCCAAAGCCTTTGATGCTCAAATTATGGTTGATATGCAAGAAGAAAGCCACCTCAAAAGTGTGTATACTCAATTGAAAGGAACAGCACAAATTGAGTTTGAAGGCAAAACCCACAATTTGGCAAGTTTGATGCCTTTTACCCAAGTGAAAGATCGTTCAATTAGAAAAAAAGCTTCGGATGCCTATTGGGGATTTTTTGCAGCAAAGCAAGAAGAGTTGGACGATATATATGACAAACTCGTTAAGGTACGTCATCAGATGGCTGTCAAACTTGGTTATCAAAACTATGCCGACTTGGCTTATATAAAGATGGAGCGTTTGGAGTATAATAAGGAGATGATACAAAATTTTCGTCGGCAAATAGTTGAACACATTGTACCACTTACTCGAAAATTGCGTGCAAGACAACAAAAACGTTTAGGGCTAGATAGTTTGTATGAATATGATTTGAAACTTGAATTTAAATCGGGCAATCCACAACCCAAAGGGACACCTCAAGAAATTTTGGCAAAGGCACAAAAAATGTATGGCGAATTGTCCAAAGAAACAGGCGAGTTTTTTGATTATATGCTTCGATACGATTTGATGGATGTACTCAACCGAGCAGGCAAGGCTGATGCAGGTTTTTCTTGGTCATTGTACAATTACCAACATCCTTTTATTTTTGCCAACTTTAATGGAAGCTTAGAAGATATAGTGGTCTTGACCCACGAAACAGGACATGCCTTCCAATATTTTTGCAGTCGGCAAAATGAGGTTGTCGAATATAGAATACCGAGTATAGAATCTTGTGAAACTCATGCAATCTCAATGGAATTTTTGACTTATCCTTGGATGCATCTGTTTTTTGAAGACGATGTAGGTAAATATTTTTATAGACACCTTGGTCGAGGCATTTTATCTTTGCCCTATGGTTGTTTGGGGGATCACGCACAACATATTTTTTACGAAAATCCACACTTTACACCTCAAGAACGTGCTGATGTGTATAAGGAAATAAAGCGTTTGTATTTGCCTTATTATGACTATGACAAGAATGCTTATTTGGAAAGCGGTCGTTTTTGGCAAAGAGAAGGGCATTATTATGAATTACCCTTTTACTATATAGATTATGAATTGGCGAGAGTGTGTGCGTATCAGTTTTGGCAAAAAAGCAATAAAGATAGAATTGCTGCTTGGAATGATTACCTTGCATTGTGCAAAGCAGGTGGTACTGTTTCTTTTTTAGAATTGCTTAAAATTGCCAAACTCAAATCTCCCTTTGAAGACAATTGTGTGGCAAGCATCGCCAAAGATGTGGAGGTTTATTTAGAAAGCATTGATGATACAAAGTTTTAGCTAGAGTGTTTTAATCCTTCGTAAGGAAGGTGGAGGAATTGCGGAAACAGTATAAGGTGGAGGATGGTTTGGAACCATGATGTGCTTGATTTTTGGGATTGAAGGATAATAAGACCATTCTAAATTCGTAATTCTACATTCGTAATTCCCCTCAATTATCTCTATCTTTGCAGACCTATTTCAAACAACCCTAAAAACACAAAATGAAATTTTCAGAAATCCCTTACAAACGCCCCGTAATGGAAGAATACGAGGCAGACTATACCAAATTACTCACCCAATTTAAAGAAGCCAACAGTTTTGAGGAACAAGACGCTACATTGAGTCAAATCAACAAAAAGAGAGATGATTTTGAAACGATGTATCAATTGGCGTACATTCGGTATACTACTGATACGACCAATGAAACACTCAAAGACGAAGCGAACTACTTTGATGAGGTCAATCCTTTGTATGATAAAATGAAAAATCAGACCTATGAGGCACTCATCAATGCCAAGTACAAAAACGAATTGGAGACCAAGTGGGGGCAACACATTTTTGATCTTGCAGCCCTCAAGGTCAAGGCGTTTGACCCGCAAATTATTGGTGATTTGCAAGAGGAGAATCGTCTAAAAAGTGAATACACAAAATTGAAAGGTATGGCAAAAATTGAGTTTGAGGGTAAAACCCACAACTTGCCAGGTCTTATGCCTTTTATGCAGACCAAAGACCGTTCGATTAGAAAGAAAGCCTCTGAAGCTTATTGGGGCTACTTTGCTCAAAAACAGGAAGAACTAGATGACATATTTGACAAGCTTGTGAAGGTTCGTCATAATATGGCGGTCAAAATGGGCTACAAAAACTATGTCGATTTGGGCTATGTGAATATGGAACGCTTGGACTATACCAAAGAGATGGTTCAAAATTTACGTCAACAAATCGTAGAACATGTTGTGCCCATCACCCAAACATTGCGTGCTAGGCAAAAAAAGCGTTTGGGTGTTGATAATTTGTATTATTATGATTTTTACTTTGATTTTAAATCGGGCAATCCCAAACCCAAGGGAACACCACAAGAAATATTGGCAAAGGCGCAGAAAATGTATGGTGAACTGTCGAAAGAAACGGCTGAGTTTTTTGACTATATGCTTAAATATGATTTGTTGGATGTTATCAATAGACCAGGAAAAGCCGATGCGGGCTATTGTTGGTGTTTGAGTAATTATAAACATCCATTTATTTTTGCCAATTTTAATGGAACTTCTGGAGACATAGACGTATTGACCCACGAAGCAGGACACGCCTTCCAATATTTTTGTAGTAGCCAAAGTGGGATTTTGGAATACAGAGAACCGAGTTCAGAGTCTTGCGAAATCCACGCTATGTCGATGGAGGTCTTAACCTATCCTTGGATGCACACCTTCTTTGAAGAGGATGTTGAAAAATACTTTTTTGCGCACCTTAGTAGAGGTATTTTGTTTTATCCTTATGGTTGTGCCGTCGATCACGTACAGCACCTCTTTTATGAAAACCCACATTTTACTCCTCAAGAACGTGCCGATGCTTGGAAAGAGATGGAGCGTTTGTATTTGCCTGATTACCAATATGACAAAAATGCTTATTTAGAGAGTGGGCGTTATTGGCAAAGACAAGGGCATTTCTTCGAGGACCCATTTTACTATATCGATTATGTATTGGCAGGAGTTTGTGCCTATCAATTTTGGCAAAAAAGCAATAAAGATAAAGGAGAGGCTTGGAAAGATTACCATACTTTGTGCAAAGCAGGTGGGACAGCCCCATTCTTAGAATTGCTCAAAATAGCCAATCTGAAATCGCCCTTTGAGGGGGATTGTGTGGAGCGTATTGCCAAAGACATTGCTGCCTACTTGGAGGGTATTGATGATACGAAATTTTAAAAATGAGTCATTCCTTGGTGAATTTATACCTATATTTATTGTCTGTTAATTCTGTTTATCAAACAAACAACACACAATTATGGAATCGAAACCAAGGGAACGGATTCAGTTTGGAGAAGGGAAAATAAGTGGATACTTTTCAATATTTTTGGCATTGATGGGTATATTTGGCGTCCTTTGTGCCTATTTTCCATCTTATTTAACCACGCCCGATTTTAGAAAAGCATACGACCCACAATTGGTCAAATGGGTTTTACTGGGCTGCTTGGTGCTGTCCTTTTTATTTGCCCTGTGGAGTTTTCTGGTGAGCAATCGGCGCAAATATGGCTTTATAGCAGTCATACTCATTGCCATTGCCATTTTTATGGGAACCCACCTTCCTGAAGCTCGAAACATTACTGACAAATCTTTTACCGTTGGACTAGATTGGCTGGTCATTGACTTGCTCATTTCGGCAGCCATTTTTGTACCCATAGAACTGTTTTTACCCAAACGGACCAAACAAACCAAGTTTCATCCCGAATGGCGTACAGATTTGATTTACTTTATAGTAAGTCATTTATTGATACAAATTACAGGTGTTTTGGTACAATTGCCTGCCATTCATTTATTCAAAAACATCGGACTCGAAGGACTACAAACAATGGTACAATCCATTCCTTTTGTTTTGCAGTTGTTCTTTGCATTATTCATAGCTGATTTGTTCCAATATTCAGGGCATTATCTATTCCACAAAGTGCCTTATTTGTGGCGATTTCATGCGGTACACCACTCAACCAAACATATGGATTGGTTGGCAGGTTCTAGAACACACTTTTTCGATTTGGTAGTGGTACGAGCAGTAACCTTTTTGCCTATTTATGTGTGTGGATTCAGTACCGCCGTTTTTTCAACTTATATTGTCATTGTTGCTTTACAGGCAGTTTTGGCACACGCCAATACACGCATCAATTTTGGTTGGTTAAAATATGTATTTGTAACCCCCCAATACCACCATTGGCACCATGCAGATGATCCCGCAGCCTACAATAAAAACTTTGCCATTCATTTGCCTTTAATAGATATGATATTTGGAACTTATTATGATAGGGGAGACGAATGGCCCGAAAAAACAGGCTTAGACGATGCTCATTTTCCCAAAGGATTCGCTAGACAATTAATTTATCCTTTTCAAAAAGATCCATTGGCAAAAGATGATGAACTTACTGATATTAGCGAACGTTAATGATTCAAAAAAATGCTGAATTATCCTATCAAATCAAACGAAATACTTTCCCAAAAACTTCGTACATTGGGCATCAACTCAATGGACGAAGTTTTGACCTATGTGCAACAAATGCTCTATGCTCGAATTTCAGACAAAAACAATTTGGAATTGTTGCTATCAGAACAAAGAGGTACTTGTAGCACCAAGCACGCCTTCGTCAAAAAAGTGGCAGAAGAAAATGAGGATCAAGATTTACAACTCATCATTGGCATTTATAAAATGAATCGAGCCAATACGCCAGGTATAAAAGACGAACTCGAAAAACACAATTTAGCTTATATGCCCGAAGCACACTGCTACCTCAAATGGAACAACAAAGCCATAGACATTACCACTCCGCAATCCAATTTTGATAAAATCGCTCCTGCTTTGTTGGAAGAACATTCCATTAAATCTCACCAAACAGGACAATACAAAGTCGATTTGCACCAAAACTATCTCCTTCGGTGGTTGCCTCAACAAAAGCTTCCATTCTCTTTCGAGCAAATCTGGGAAATCCGAGAAAATTGCATTCGAAGATTGAGTGGAAACTAATTATATAATTTAATTACTTTTGGTGCAACGCCACTGGTTCATGGCTAGGCTCACTCTGGTTAACCAACGCAGGTTTTATATTTCATACAAGCGTTTATCCCCCCGCTCATCCGACGCTTCTAGAACTATAAATTATATCTGTTGAAAAAAACAAAAAAAATCCATATTTTGAGCCAATATAAGCCTAATCTAAAACTAAAATCAAACTATGATACCCAAGGACATAGACATTCGCAAGACAACCATTCTCTTGTTGTATCAGCAAGCCAAAGAAGATGACTTTGTTCATCCATTTGAGATGAAATACATTTTCAAAGTAGTTAACGAACTGGGCTTCGACAACGAAGTACTCAAAGAGGTCAATCAAAACCCATTGCCTTTTGAGTTCAAGCTACCCGAAGAGGAACACAGTCGGATGCAAATTTTATATCATCTCTTATTCCTCACCAAGTTTGATCAAGAAGTATCTGATAGAGAAGTTAACTTTCTCAAAGGCTTGGGACTAAGACTAGGTTTAAGAGACGACTTTATCCAAGATATGACCGATGTGATGAAGCAACACATTGGACAAATAGTCCCTCCTGGTGCCCTCCTGAATGTGATTAGAAAATACCTCAATTAATGAAGAGAACGGGTTATTTATACCCAATTATTGGACAAGTCTTACTGGTTTTTCTTGTATTTCTACAATTGTGGGAGTATTTCTTAACACATAAAAAGCGAATGCAATAATGTTTGAGTTTTTGGACAAATAAGGGACGATTGTTGTAGTGAAAAAAGACTATATTTGTTACCAAATTTTCAACCAGAGTATTTAGAGAGAACGTATACAAAAAGATGTTGAAACATATTTACAATTACAATGCAATCAAATATTGGATTTGGGGAGTAATAGGGGTTTTGCTACCAGTGACTCTATTGGGGCAATTGGGTCCAAATTATTGGACACTCAACTATGGAACCAAAGCACAAATTCTAAATGGAGCAGTTATTGGTGGGGTAGATGACAACAGTGCCATATTCTACAATCCTGCGGCCATTGGAGCGAATGAAAATGGAGGAATATCTTTTAGTTTGCTCTCTCCTTCCTTAGCCTCTATTAGAACCAACTCAGAAGCATTCAATCAAAAAGTAGGACGGGATTTTGATTTATTGCCCAATATGGCAATCATAAATTTTTCTATGAGAGAGGGACAAATCAAGTTTTCTTTTGGATACTTTTCACGACAAAACATAGATTTTAAAATTCTTTCTCAATACGAGCAAGACTATCTTGCTTTGGGACAAAAATTTATAGGCATTAGTAATTTTAAAAACAAAATTAGTGAACGTTGGTATACTATTGGATGGTCTTATGCATTGAGCAAACACGCTAGGGTAGGGATTACCCAAAATTTTATCACCCGCAGTCATTCACAGTTTTTGTTAATGGATGGCAACCGAATATCCAACGAACCAAATACTCCACAGTTTATTAGTGGGTATTTACATGATATTGCCTATAGCAATTATGCCTTACACACCAAATTGGGGGTGATTTGCCATTGGGATAAATTGTCTATTGGTCTTAGTTTGAGTACACCTCGCTATTTGCCTATTTATACCAGTGGACATTATCAAATTATCAGAACAAGTTTGCTAGGTGAGAATGTAAATGTTCAAGAAGAAATAACAGAGCTGGGATTGTCAAGTGAGTACAATACACCTTGGTCTTTTGGTTTTGGCAGTGTGCTTAGCTTAAAAGAAAATGAAAAGATCTATTTTTCCACCGAATATTTTACTGAGGTTGATCCTTTTACCATCATTCGAAGTGAAAAAAATGATTTTGGTTTTGCTCTGACCACTTCTGCAGACAATGTATGGAATTTTGCCCTTGGATATGAAAACCACCTCTCTAAGAAATTTACGCTACTTACAGGTTTTAGAACAGACATCAATAGTGCCATTAGAAATGGCATTTATTACCCAGAAGACCGCCAGCCTGAATTGATGAAATTGGGTTGGAATGTATACCACTTTTCCATAGGAGGACATTTTGACATTCGTTCATTTAAGTTTTCAGGAGGGATAGACTATGCCGTCTCCAATGGTTCTGAAACCAATTTTCAAAATCCCTATGTTCCCATTTTAGAAGAATTTGGCTTGGAAGAGATTAAGGGGCAAAATGAGAAGTCTAGATATTCTGCTTGGACCTTTTTCCTCAATTATTCCCTTTTGTTTGATCGTATCTTTGGAAATGGAGATGATGATTGAGGAAATGTTGGAGATAAAAAGAAAAAATTTGATGAAAGTGCATTGTTTGTAAATGATTCAATCCGACGAAGCACCACCCAAAATAGCCTACGCCCGATAGTAGTGGATATGGCGGCATTCATTCGGTCTGTAGAGACGTTGCACGCAACGTCTGTACTGGCGTAGCGGTGAATCGAAATATTTCCCCAATGCCGCCATAGAAGCGAATAGCGGGGAC
>JAHDIA010000248.1:0-1109 GCA_020631035.1 Chitinophagales bacterium
GCCCTAAAATGAGGAGTAGCAACGGAAAGCAGGGGCAAACCTTCGTCCGAAGATTCCACGTTCCATCCTAATCTATTAAATTTATTCCCAATCATTCGGTAAATTAAGTACAATGATACAAAAACAAATAGACCAAGTCATACAACAAATCCATACCAAAATTGATACAGATGGAATTGGCTACAATGATGCGAAAATCATTATGGCATTGCAACTCATACGCCTGGAAATAGCAAGGAATGAAAAAGTTTCTGATTATTCTATCCGAGCTTTAAAAGAAATATCGGCAATGTCCTCATTTGAAAGTTACAGACTGGATTATCCAGCAATCTATTCTGCAATCAAAGATATGTGCAAGGAAGTACCAAAGTACACTGAAAGGTGGTACGATGGTGATTTAGAAATCATAGGGTTCTCCCACGAAAAATGGTGTACTTATTTTGCAGGAGCCACTCGGTATTTATTAAACGATTTGCGAAATTTATAAATAATTATAATGCGAGCTACTCCAACTTATATAGAACCCTTCTGCCAATTTCTCTACCGACTGCTCCCCCCACAAGAGCTAGCAGAACACCTATACACCTACCCAAACTTGGAAGCCAAACTAGGAGAACGAGTTTATTTTGAATTGGTCTCCCTCGATTTTCGTAGCAAACTGATACACGAAAGCATTGACAAAATTATTTTGACATACATAGTCAGTAAAGCAGATTTTGAACGTTGGAGATTGTACCACCATTTCAAAAAGGCAGGTTGGTTTGAAGAGCGAAAATTGAATGTTAAAATACCTAAAAAGTTTCAAAGTAAAGCATATCAAAATGCTAGACAAATATTAGAAATGTATGGAGGACTCTGGATACAAGGAAATGAAAGAGGTGTAGAATGTGTTGCAAGAGATGTTATTTTTTACGAGGAAATAAATACAGGTTTGCGTCATAATAGTCTAGGTTTATTGGTTGGTATTGCATCTGCGTATAATACTTATGCCAGTGTTTGGGTAGATGAAAAAAATATTTTTTACATCAATATAGATATTATATCTAAATGGTATTTGGGAGGACCTAGCTTTGAAAAAGTGATGATGAAATTACTCTGGGGACACCATT
>JAHDIA010000248.1:1119-8287 GCA_020631035.1 Chitinophagales bacterium
GAAGAAGAGATAATTTGACTTTCCCAATATTTATTTTTCTATATATTTTTAATAAGCCCTTCATGGGAACGTTTTCTTTCTGGAATGTGTACTACAAAAATGGAAACCTATTCACTACAACAATTGGAAGAAGTCATTTCGGGCGTACTAGACCTACCCGAATATATAATCTCTAAAACCAAGAAGCAAAAGAGAAAACGTCTATTTACTTTTCTTTCAGCCATTGGAAGTGTATTAAAAGAAAACGGTATTCCCAGAGACGAAATCCTACATGACATAGACCCAGATGAATTGGATTCAGGCATCAATAACCGAAAAAACCTCAAGCGAGTATTCAAATACTTCAAAGCCAAAAACTTACTCACTGAACAAGCTACTTTTTATTTTCATTGGGAAGGGACAGCCCTAGTAAATGGAGATACAATTGTCAAAACAAGTACTGACAATATGATTGAGTTTCTACTAGATGAAATATATGTACTGTACAACAAAAACCTAAACTTAGCAATGGATTCCTTTCACATCTACAATATCGAAAACAATGCATTGCTTTCCTTCGATCATCCAGGTATTTTGTCTTTTGCAGATTGCCAACCCATTGTTGATTTGATAGAGTTAAAAAATGGAAAATAAAATGTTAGAAGAATTGTTGTTAAAAGGAACCATTAAAGGCTGTGGATTGGGAACACTTTTTCCAGATTTTCAATATTGTTATGACCAAAATGTGTCTCTTTACATCAATAACGAATCCATTTTGTCTTATGATCTTCGAGAAGGAGGATACATTAACCGCTTTGACGCAATGCGTGAAGGAGATAAATAAAAAAGCCCAAACATAGCATTGCTATGTTTGGGCTGTCTGAAGACCGTAGCCTGAGCCTATCGAAGGGTACAATAATTACTCAAAGCTTCTTCGCTATTTTTTTCAATTCCTTGATTGACTTGCTCTTCAATACATCCATCTCTTTCTCGTCGATGGCATCCAAAACTTTGGCTTTCATCGCTTTTTGGTTCGCAAGAGCCTCTTTCTCTTTTCGCTCATCGGCAAGGTAATTGAACACAGCTTCAACTATACCTAGTTTGTCTTCAACATCGCTTTGTTCTTTCTTCCCCAAAAGTCCCTTAGACTTTGGAATAGAAGACTCAAGCGAAAGGTACAAATCGTGGAGTTGTTGTTGAGTTAGGTCAAACAATTGCTCAAGATTTAACAAACCTTTAGGCGTTTTGAATCTATATTTTTTTCTAGCTGCTTTTAACAATAAATTTGTCATAGTTTTAAAATTTAATATTTACGGGTTTTGAATCAATTTTTAAAGTAACAGTATTTTTTAAGGTGCTTGAAAATCCAAGACCTGAAAGTTGATTGTCAGAATGTGCGACTTGCATCTTATTTCCGAGTGCTTCGAATACTCTTTTGTGCTTGTCCAAATCATTTCGGAGGTATTCATTGAAGAAGCCTCGTAGGGTGTCTGGGTTGACACAATTTTCTAGGAAGAAAAAATAATGTCTATTGCCCACACCTTGCTCATCCCAATGGTTGGGAGAATACATAAAAGTGCTTACTGGTACAAACTGCATTGTTTTGAGTCCCCAAATTTGCTTGCTCGATTCATTGGATGGCAATGATTTTTTAATACTAAATTTTTTGCCATCGAAATGTACAATTGCCACATCAACATTCTCCCCATTTCTCATAGGCTTGTCGTACTCAAAAGTATAAACCTTACCATCAAATTCTATTTCGGCAGTAAAGCCTTTTTGTGTACCTCTCAAAGAATAATTGTTGACAAAAAAACGATAATCCCCTTTGGGCATTTTGTTTCTTTTACTCCATACGATGTTCTCAACAATGTCTTTGTTTTTTTGATGGTTTGGATTCGTTATATCTACATCAAGCATTCCACCACTACCTCTATCATTTTTGTGTCGATAGTGAATGTGCATTCTGTTGGGCAAGATACAATGCGCATCTAAATCTGAATTATCAGATCGGTCGCCCTCAGCCCAGGAAAGGGAGAATCGCAAAGCACCTTCCACATTTCCGCCTCTTGCTTTTACTGATTCTTTGATTGAATCGGTTACATTTCCAGTATAAGCCCAGGAAAAACCATTGTCCCATTTAAATAAAGATGGGCTATCCGCAGATTTTGGAGCGATTAAAGAAACCAAATTGGCTTGATGTTTATTGTCTAGTAACAACTCTATATTGTTTGCTATAGGCAATACATTTTCTACAAAATCTTCCACCTCCATTTCTTCTGCATAATCAAAAGATTTCGGTCTTTCTTTGACATCGGCAAGCAAATCATCAAAAGGATTGCTCATTACTTTTTTAGATTCACCCGAAGCCCACAATACATTTTGTATCG
The DNA here is from genome assembly GCA_020631035.1 of Chitinophagales bacterium. Lineage (GTDB taxonomy): Bacteria > Bacteroidota > Bacteroidia > Chitinophagales > UBA2359 > JAHDGP01. The sequence continues at coordinate 3,489 of JAHDIA010000248.1, forward strand.
AAATGTCTTCCAATTGTGCGTGGCGTCTATGCAACGAATCCAATAAACCTAGTTCTTTCATTTTGGATTCTGCTTCTTTAACCATTCCTTTGGTAAAGACGGCTTTCGGTCTTTTGTAATTCACTGGTGCGACCAATGCTTCATACTTTCCTATGGCATCTTCTATAGGAGTTCCATTACTTAAATCAAGCAACAAAGTTCCTATGGCAGTATTTCGGATGGCAGCCAATCGACCGTGTTTGACGGCTGTTGTCCAACAAAACAAATCTTTGTCCTGAACTTGACTACACTTCTTTTGAAGTTTTTGAAATTGAAGTAAAACTCCTTTGTGTTCTTCCCCTCTGTACAATGCTTTGGCTTTAATTAAATCCAATACAGTCTCAATCGCCTCTATTTTTAAATCTAAAAAGCTTCTTGAGATGACTTGTTTTGTTTGTTTGATTTCACTTTTTAAAGAAGCAATGCTATCAGAAGAAGTATCTACATACGAAGCGGGTAATTGGTAATAAAAATGTTCCCACGTATGTATGGTATCCTCAATCATTACTCTATTGAAATCTGTTCCCAAAGATTGTTCTTTAGAAAAGAAAACATCTGAGATAGGTGAAGATTTAATTTTTTGGGCAAGTGCATCTGCCACTGTTTGGTAATAGCCTTCTACTTTTACATCCCAAATAGATACTTTTTTATTGTCTATGATGCCTACAATATTGCCGTAGTATTTAATGAAATGACGACAACAAGAACAATCATATTTTCTTTGTATTTTGTAAATATCATTTGTTCCTTCGGGAAAAGAATCTAAATACAAATTCCAAAATTCATCTTTGTCTGTTGCTACTTGGTACAGATATTCTGAATTTTTAATCAAGTAATCCAACTTATCTTTGATCGCTTTTTTAAAATCTTTGAACATAACGGTGATTTTTTTCGTCCTTTGACATTAAGTATGAAGAAGTGAATTGTTACAAGCAAAGGCTTCAGTCATTACATTCCCTACATTTTTTGCTTGTCACATTCACCACACTTTCTGTCAAAGAACCCTTGTTTTTTTGTTTATGATACAAAGTTATTTTAGAAGTGCGCAGCGTATTTGCGCAGTAAAAATTCTTTTTATTTTTTCTGAAACGAAGAAAGAAGTACAGAAGAAATACAGATAAGAGGAATCAATTATCAATAAATTGTCAAGATGGCTCATTCGTTTGGGATTTATCACAAATCCGTGGCGATGATTGAAAAAGGAGAAGAAATAAAGAATAGAAGCGGGGCGTGAAGCGGATGGATGAAAGTATAAACGAAGGACAACAAGAAGCGATGCTTACGCCCGATTGCAATGGATATGGCGATATTTCCTAGCGGTGTGTGGTTTCGTAGAGACAGGGCATGCCCTGTCTGTACAGGATGTGCCGAAATAGACAAGTATCGCCATAGAAATGGAAAGCGGGGACACCCGAACAGCCGAAGCCCTAGCGTTCCGTTCTAATTTTTTACCACAGATTTACACAGATTATTCACCACAGATTTGCACAGATTATTTACCACAGATTTACACAGATTATTGGCTACAGGAGAATGGGAGGGCAAAATCAAACTCGTTCCTCACCCCTTGCTCCTCGCTCCTCAGAAGGTGAATCATTGTATTTCTCAAAGGTTGTTTTCTGGCGGAGTAAGACGAATTTGACGAAGCGTTTGATGTCGAACCAGAGAAAGAAGTCCATTTTTTTGAGAATTTTGAAGCTGGAAATGGGTTTGTGTTTTTGCATAAATTTCCGACGACTGGCAAGAATGGTTGGACGTTCACTAGTTATTGTTGTGTAGATCGAATCGAGCATGATTTTGAGGAAGCTCCAGCGAAAAAACAAAATGTCGATGATGAGGACCGAGCCGTATTTGAATAGGAAAGAAGGGAAATTAATGAGCAAAACCCCAAGCGGCATCAATTTGAAATAGGCGTAAAAAATATTGAGCTGAATTTTTTTGACGTATTCATAATCCCGAATTTTATTGACTGACTGGCTGATTTTGTGCTGGACAATGGCAGTCGGTTCAAAAATGGTTTTGTAGCCCAAGACATTCGCTCGAACACCAATTTCAGCATCTTCGTAACCTGTCTCGAAGTATTCGTCAAAAACACCAATGTCTCGCAACATAGAGACGGAGTAGAGGACAGCCCCAGCACACGCGCCCATATTTTCTTGAACCTCTAGGTGGTCTTCGACGGGTTCCATATGGCCAATGGGAATGATTTCGGCAGTGTTGAGCATTTTGTGTCCCACATTGTCGAGTTGTTGAGGATTGAAGTAGCTCACCATTTTGGTAGCCACCATTCCTGCTTGGTGTTGCTCGGCACTTTCGACCAAGTTTTTGAGCCAATCTTTATGGGGAAAAGCGTCATTGTTGAGTAAGGCGATGTATTCAAAATCTTCCTGTATCAACTGGCGCATAATGACATTGTTGCCTTTGGTAAATCCCAAGTTTTCGTCATTGAGGACCAGTTTTACTTTGGGATGGGTGCCAAACTTTTCTTGAAGGATTTGTGCGTCATCTCCCTTGGAGCCATTGTCAACCAAGTAGACCAAAAAATCTTGATAAGATTGTTGAAAAACCGCCTCCATACATTCCAATGTATCAGACAAACCATTCCAATTGAGTGTAATAATGGGGATGGTTGGATTGTTGAGGGGACGTGTGTTCACAAGTCGATTATTTTACATCTACCAATATGCGTTTGCTAGGGTAGTAGTAGTTTTTTTTATCTGCACTGACGACTTTGATGCCTATGGAATGTACGCCTTTGCCGATTTTTTCTACAGGTATGCTAAGAGCAAAACCACATTTTAAATATTGTTTTAACTTGAATCTTTCAGCTATTTTAGGTTTGGGTATTCCATACCTAGTTTCTATATGGGTTTGACCATCAATGCTCAGATAAACACCAGCCGCTAATTGCTTATTGATACTGTCAACTGCCCAACCCCGTATACTTAGTTCAGAACCTTCGATGGGGATGGGTTCTTCTAATTTTTGGGGATTGCCATTTAGGTAATTAATCGCAAAACGAATAAAACTGTAAGAACGTTCTAGGCTTTCAAGGGCGGGCAAAGCTTGATTTATATTCTTATTGGGTTTTGCTTTTTTCTGAATAGCCTGTTTTTGTTGTTGACTTGCTTGTTTGGGAGCAGGTTTGCTTTGTTGTTGCTTGTTATTGGCTTTAGTTATTTGTTGTTTTTGTGTATTGTTATTGGCTTTATTTGCTTGTTTTTTTTTGTTGTTGGGCTTATTTGCCTGTTTCTTTTGATCCAATAAATTGCTTACATATGTTTTGGGATCTTGTGCCATTTTGTTGAAGAGTTTGACTCCATATTCGTATAGTTCTGCATCAAAATGGTTACAAGCCTTTAGTTTGCGTAAAATTTCTAGAGGTAATTTGCTGAGGTCTTTGGTGTTATTGATGTTTCGTTTTAGATTTTTGTCAAAATTCCAAGGCGTAATTTTTTCTAATGCTTCTATAGATTCTGCAAATTGTTCAGTAATGCCAATAAAATAACATTTTTCTAGATTGGCTTTTGCCTTGTCCAAATCGGCTTTGGTAATTTGGGCATTCGCAGTTGTATTGGATAAATATCTCACTTGTAGATTGTCCAAATGTCTGGGAGCTTCTTCAAATATTTGCTCAAAAGGTTTGCCCTGAAATTCGTGGGCGTGTTTTTGTAAATGGAAAATATTGGAAATGGCTCTAGAGTTGGCATTGCGCAAGAATACTAGGCAGCGACTATTGGGTAACAAAGTATTGGCAGAATAAGCATAATGCCCTGCGATTAATTGGGTTGTGAGTTGTTCCCGCATAGGTCTTTGTTTAAATTGCTTTAGTTGCGGGTAACGACCTCCATTGATTTTTATGTCTAATACACTTGGAAATATAGCAGCTTGTTCTATTTGATCATACAACATATAACGAAATGAAGTCCCTGCCGTTTTGGGAATGTGCATAAAGAAGTAATATTCAGCATCAGGGGCAATGCTTTTTTTCAATAGGGCAGGGGTACGCTCTAATTCGTTGATGCCTGCATACACTTTAACATTTTCTAGCAAATATTTTTCATCATAAGTTTCGTTGATGTCAAATTTATAACCACACTCACCTGTTGGATGGATGCCCGAATTTTTCAAATCTTTTCTATGGCTTGTTGCCATTTTTTTGGCAATTAATTCAGTGCCTACAAATAAACTGACTTCGATAGGGTCATTTGAGTTGGCTGGTTTTGCCCATCCAATGATTTGCTTAGGGGTGATTTGCCCTACATATCCAATAACTTCTTTGTTTTTTTCCGTATTCATATATTTCCTAATACTATAACTTTATAATTACTTTTATGGGCGACTCTCCTCGTTTCAGACAAGCAACTACTGGTTTACTTTTTATGCTTTGTCTGTACCATACACTTATCCTTCCCCATGCGCCACACTTCGACAAATTATTTACAATATGATTTTACTTAGTAAAGTGGAAAAATAAGGTGGACCAAAATTTGAAGCAGAGATTTTACGATATACAAAGAAAAAAACAGAGTCCTAGCAGAGCTAAGGCGAGTATTTTTGATGAAGTAGATCGAAAAATCTCAAGTCAAATGGTTCATTTTATTTATTTCGCTTTACTTAGGGGAATTTAGGTTAAGAGAATAATCCTCTTTGTCTAATGTAAGATTCGGATTATAGTACGGGTCACTTTTTAATTGTGTTCCCCATTTCTTTTTCATAAACGAACTTTCCTTAAAAAATCGTTCCATTTTTTCCTTACT
>JAHDIA010000249.1 GCA_020631035.1 Chitinophagales bacterium
ATTAAGCGCAAAATGAGCCTTGCTGAGAACCAAAAATCCTGCCCTTTGAGGTGTAGCACAATTCCTAACATGCTCTTAATTGGTAATTTAAAGGTGTCACTTTTATAAATCATTCTTTGTTTGGCGATCATATACTATTTGAAAAAGCGACCTTTTCTTTTTCAAAAAAGCAAGGCGTGAAGCGGATGGATAAAAGAGCCGACGAAGGCCGTAAGAGACGATGCCTATGCCAGATAGAAGTGGAAAGCTTGTAGAGATGCGATTTATCGCATCTACAACTTGTAACGGATAGCTGGGAGTCGCCACCGTTTGGAAAGTTAGCGTTCCATTCTAAACTTTATGCTCATTTAAGACAAAAATCAACATTTTTATGGCTACTTTTTTTTTGCCATAAGATAATCTCTATTTTAGGGGCAAAATATTTGACCAATTATTATGAGAAACATTTTAGTCTTGATGTGTTTGCTTTTGTTTATCAACCTATTTTGTTGGGGACAAAAGCGAGGAGAAATTAATTATAAGGAAGGCGAATTATTGGTTCAATTGGTGGACAATTATGCACCCGAACGTTTATTACTTGACTTTGAAGCTTATGGTTTGACCTATGAAGGACAAGTAAGTAAACATATGAATATCTACCGCTATTCTTTTGCAACAGGAGTCTTGGCACAAAAAGCAGTGCTAAAAGAAGTCCGTTTTGCCAATGGTGTATTGGAAGCACAGAACAATCATTACATACGACAAAGAAACACCTTCCCCAATGATAATGTGCCTTGGCAGTTTTACAATACCAGTGGTTCCGCAGATGTAGATGCCCCTGAAGTTTGGGATTATGGAGTAGGAGATCTAACAGTTCAAGGTGATCAAATGGTGGTAGCTATTTTTGATGGTGGGTACAGCATTGATGATTCTGATGTAAATTACTGGAAAAATGCCAACGAAATCCCCGACAATGGTATAGATGATGATAACAATGGTTATATAGATGATTATGATGGTTGGAATGTGGTAGATACCAGTGGAGCGATTTCTGATGATGGTGGGCATGGACATTTTGTGTCTTCTGTATTGGGAACCATTGGCAACAATGGAGTAGGCAATACAGGTTTGTGTTGGGGAGTCGAAGTGCTACCGCTTGAAATATTCAATAGTCCTTTTACTTTGGAAAGTGTGGTTTTGGCCGCCTTCGATTATATCATCAATGAACGGATGATTTATGATGCAACCAATGGAGCAGATGGTGCTTTTATCGTTTCTTCCAACCATTCATATGGAGAAGGAGGATTTCCAAGTGATGCGCCTTTGTGGTGTGCGGCTTATGATGTGGCGGGACAGTTGGGTATTGTGAGTGCAGGGGCGACTTGGAACAGTTATTATGATGTAGATGCTGTTGGAGATTTGCCCACTTCTTGTACTGAGGACCATTTGATAACAGTTACAGCTATTGACCCCAATGACAATCAGTACCAATCGGGTTATGGATTGAACAGCATTGATTTGGGCTCTCCTAGCAATGGTTCAACCTCCGAAGCCACACCAGTTGTAGCAGGAACGGTGCCTTTGTTGTTGTCTACTGCTTGTGAAAGCTTTGTTCAATTGTACAAAGATTATCCCGACTCGGCGGCTCGTTTGATAAAGCAATATATTTTGATGGGAACGGAACAAATCAGTGATTTGCAATGTAAGTCTGTAACAGGTGGACGCCTCAATGCCTATCATGCAATGGCCTTGTTATTGAATGAACATTGTGGAATGTCTTTTGCGCCAGTTCCCAAAATTGAATATTCTAGCAAAGAAGTTTGTGTAGGAGATGAAGTACAATTTTATGACCGTTCCTATCTCAATCCTACTTCTTGGACTTGGTCTTTTCCTGGTGGAACGCCTTCGACCTCTACTTTGCAAAACCCAACGGTGGTTTATGAAAACCCTGGTGTTTATGGCATTACATTGACTGCGGCTAGTGCAGATGGTAGTCGTACGAAATCTATTATGGATTTAATTGTGGTCAATGCGGTAAGTGGTAATGCGCTTCCTTATACGCAAGACTTTAACAATGGTAGTGATTGGACTGTCAATAATCCGAACAATGACAATACTTGGACTCTCACCAATGATCCTGCTTGTAATGACGGTGCTTATGCTATGGACAATTTTGGTGAAAACAATCAGAATACATCGGATTATTTGACGGCTGATTTTGATTTGAGCAATGTACAAAATGCACAACTGATTTTTGATGTCGCTTATGCTCAATACAATGATGAGTTTTCTGACGAGCTGCTTGTCAATGCGAGAACATGTGGCGATCCAAGCAGTATTGTATATCAAAAATCGGGTTCAACTTTGGCAACTGCTCCCAACAATACCGAAGCCTTTGCTCCAAGTGATTGTTCAGAGTGGCGAAGCGATACAGTTGATTTGTCTTTGTACGATGGTCAGGTCATTACGCTTGAATTTGTCAACAATAGCGGCTGGGGTAATTTTATATACCTCGATAATATACGAGTAGAGGGAGAAGTCATCAATTCTTTTAGGTTTAATACCAAAATTTTATTGGAAGGAGCCTATACCAATGATGGGCAAATGCATACCAACCTCAATGCTATTCTTCCTTTAGAGCAACCTTACAATACTGACCCTTATGCTTATGGTGGTAAAGAATTGATGACAACAATTCCTGCCAATATGGTTGATTGGGTATTGCTTGAAGCTCGAACAGGAACACCTAGTTTGTCAGGACCTCGTACCACTGTCACTGTCGAAACCAAAGCCGCTATGTTGTTGAGTGATGGTTCTTTGATGGATGTTGATGGACAAATAGGAGTGAACTTTAATACTTTGAGCATTGGGCAAGACTATTATTTTTGCATTCGTCATAGAAATCATTTAGATGTCTTGAGTGCCACACCCATTCAAGCAGCAAGTTTAATGTCTTATGATTTTAGCACTAGTATCACTCAAGCATTTGGAACCAACCAACAAAAATTAAGTGAAGACAATTATGCTTTACTCTTTGCTGGCGATTACATTCAAGACCACAGTTTACAAAATACCGATTATGATTCTTGGAAAGATGCTCCCGCCCAAATAAATGTCTACCAAAATAGAGATGGCAATTTGGATGGGGTTGTACAAGCAACTGACTACGATACTTGGTACCGCAACCGTGCAAAGTTGGGAGTTGGGGAAGTGGGGTATTAGTGCCCTTTGGGCAGTTATTCAGTCAATGGTCCATTGTCAATGGATTGATATTTTTGTACGAAATGCTTAGTAAGCTATGGACAATGGACCATCGACTATGGGCTTTTTTATTGTGCAACGTCATTGACTTTGAGGCTTCGTCTTGGTCAGGTTAGCCAACGCATGTTTTAGGCTGCGTCGTAAATTGCATCCACCCGCTCGTCCGACGCTTTTAGACAGTTTCTTAGATTTAATATTCAAACAAATCTTCTAATTCGATGTGCTTTTCGATTAAGCCTATGCTGTGTTGATTTTGCTTTAAACCAAAGGCAGTAATCATAGCGAGCATAAGGTGTTTTTTGGTTTTGTTCTTGAAGACAAAACGGGCGAAATCTACCCTTAAACACATAGATTCCGCCCACAAAATTCATTTTGTGGGCGGAATCTAGTAAAATGAGTGATGTTTTGAAAAAACAAATAAAATATGGATAAAATACGGGTATTCTATTAAGCGGGCTTTATTTGATGGAATAGTTGGTTCCAGCACTTTTTCCATGTTTTATTATCAATTCTTTTTTGAGCAATTCACTAAGTATTCTTTTGACTGTTGGTTTGGACAAACTGAGTGCCTCCGATATAGCTCCAGATTTACATCCTCTATTGTCTTCGATGAATTCTAGTACTCTTTTTTCTTTAACAGAAAGTGGCAAATCTATTTCTGTCGCATTTAATTTCTGCTGTAATTTTGCTTGTATGTTTATCAAAGAGTCAAGAAAAAAATCAATCCATTCTGAGACATCTTCATTGGGTCTTTGTGCTTGGCAACTTCTCAATACTTGATAATATTTTCGTTTGTTGTTTTCTATTTCGTGTTCAAAACTGACATATTCGATCCATTTGTAGCCAGACTTGAGCAATAATAAAGTTGTCAATAGTCTACTCAATCGACCATTGCCATCTTGAAATGGGTGAATGCTTAAAAACTCGTATACAAACAAGGCACAACTTATTAGGGGATGAACTTCGTTTTCTTGCTTATACCAAAGCACCAAATTTTGTATTGCTTCTTCTGTTGGAAAACCTGGTTCAGTTGTTTTAAAAATTATTTGTTTGCTTCCATCTGGAAAAACAGCTTGTACTGCATTGGTGTGTTGTTTGTAATTTCCCTTGTGCCATTCATCTTTTTGGCTGTATTTCAAAAGTAGGTTGTGCAAGCTTTTGATACTGCTTTCTTGAACTTCAATGTCATTGTAAGACTCACTTATCACATCCAATACATTAAAATATCCAACAACTTCTTGTGTGTCTCTATCTTTAATTTTGCTAATGTCAATATCATTCAAAAGCTGTTCAACTGCTTCGTCACTCAATTTCGAACCTTCAATTCTGGTAGAGGCACCAACACTCTGAATGGTGGCAACTGATTTTAATTGCTTCAAATGTTCTCCTTCTATCTTTTCCATTGAAGCCCAAGAAGCATCAAATCTATCTATTTGACTGATAGATTTGAGCACCTTCCAATCCAATGTCATCTGAAATGTATATACTTTCTCTTTCATTGGGGAAAGATAAAGGTTTAGGCTGAGAAAATGAGCCAGTATGAGCCAATTTTGAGCCAGTATGAGCCAGTATGAGCCAGTTTTGAGCTAGTATTAATTCGCTAACAATCCCTTGATTGGCTTTTTTAGAGAGGGAGACGATTGCCATTTCTCCAGTTTTCCCACTATGGCAGAGTCGGTTATTTGGGATTTGTTGAGGTGTAATAATTCCGTATATAGCTCCAATAATTTCTTGGTATTCTTGATGGGTTTATCTCCCATTGCCAAGATACAGTGGGTCAACATTGTCTCTAAAGCTCGGTTGTGTTGGGGGCTGATGTTGAGTAGTTGTTGCATTGCCACATCTGTAAAACGTTTCAAGGGCAACCATTCTACCCGTTCAATCTTACCAATGTTGTGTCCCAACTGTGTCACATCTATTTGTTGGGTTTGAACGGCACGTATCCAAAACTCTGCAACAAGGGAACGAACGGTTTTGTCTTTGTACATAAAAGCCAATGCCAAGAATACGTGAGCGATGTTTCCCAATGGTTGATAGGTATCAAATAAAACTTCAATAGATTGAGTAACGGTTCGGTCTTCTGCTACTTCGGGCATTCTGTGCCATATTGCATTTTTTATCACCCAATAAAAATACATTTCTGGATTATTGGGCAACAAAGTGAACATATGTTTGACATCCTTATTGAATGAGAAAAGACTTATTCGGTCAGTTCTAAAATAGGCATAAGTCAAGGGCCAATTCAAATGGTCAAATATACCTAGTGCCATCTCCATTTCTCTTTCTTTGTAGGTTTTTATATCATTTACAATATCGGTTTTTGTTTGACTGACGGGACACCATATAAAAAAGCTGGTTTTCCAGACTGTTTTGAGGACACGTTTTTGGATGGCACCACTGTAAACTCTTTCTTGGGTTTGGTAATGTTCTGTCAACCATTCTATGTCGCCTTTACAAATGTTTATATTAGGGAAGGTTTTTCCCATTTCTTCAAAGCTAATTTCTGGGGTATTGTTTTTGGTCAAAGCGGCTTGTATCCAGAGTTTTTTGGTTTTGTCGCTCTTTTTAAGTTTTACTTTTTCATCAAACAAATACAAGAGTATTTTTTGTGCTTCTCCTTCAATATTTTTCTTGGTATATGCTAAAGCGGCAGTAGTATCTTTTAGGTGACAACGAGCAATGGCAAACGCAAAATCCATTTCTAAAAAGTCTACTTTTTTGCTTTGATAATTGGCGACTCTCTCGGCCAGTGTAAGTGGGTCAATCCAAAAGGGGCTGTGTGTAGGGGTGGAGAGTAAATTTATATCTTGTTCGTTTTGGTAAAGGCTAAAAAAGTTTTGAATCAAATGTTTGTAGGCAGAGCAAAACCAATATTGGGGCTGGTATTCACTAAATGGTTTTATTCTGGGCTGATAATTTGTATGAGAACTCATAAATTCCGCTTGCTTTTTCAAAGCGACTTGTTGTAATTTTTCAAGTGTGGCTGTCTCATTAGGATATTGTTGCATCAATTGCTGGCTTATTTCTAGCAAACAATGACCCAATAATTCAGATAGGAAAGAGTTTTGCCATTGTCCTCTTACAACAATATCATAGGCTTTTTGAAAAACAAGCTCTATTTTATTGATGTTATTGCTAGTAGTCAATTGCTTTTTAAATCGAAGCAAGGCACTTAGAAATAAGTCTACGTGGTAAATCTCATTGTTCTCAAATACTTGACTGCCTAAAAAAACAAAATCATCCATTGTTTCAATGGGGCGTATTTTTTGTGTCTCCTCCAAGTTTAAATCTACGACAACATCTTTTTCTTGTGCTATGGCTTCTGCTGTTGAATCTTCTTGTAAATAGTCCTTTAATATTTTTTTGCCATCTACCAAGAGGTCAGCTGCATAGGTATTGATTTCTGCTAGTAATTCTTCGCTTTTGTCCTTATCATTTTTAACAATAAATTTGGCGGCTCGTTCTTGTATTGCCTTGTGTGGATTGGCAAGGGCAATCGCACTTTTTAAAGTCAGTGTTCTTGCCAAGCTTTTGTCTTTTCTAAGCAGCTTGTCAAAAATCATTAAGCTAGAATTGGCAACGCTTTTGGTTTCGGAGTTCAGGAGAATGTCAGACAAGTCCAAAAAGTCTTGTGTTTGAAAATCTTTTTCTTTGTACAAGTCTTTGATGATTTTCAAGACGCTATTGACTACCTTGGAATGTGGGCAGTGAAGTGTAGCAAATAGTTCGGGCTGTAATGTCAAAAGCTCTTGGGTATTGGGTGCTAAAAACACAAACAAATCCATAAACCAAGTAGACAATCTCTTGTTAAAGTTTCGATTGCTCGCTGCCAAAGCTTCCTTGAGCAAGCGCATTCTGTCCAGTTTTCCTTCTTCTATCAATTCCTGAAATGTACCCTTCCAAAAAGGCAATTCCTTCCCATCTTTTTTGTATTTGTTGTAGTCCGAATGATGAATGTTGGTTTCGTACTGAAATAAGTCCCAAATGTGTTTTTCTAGAGTTTCAGGAAAGCTGTGTAGGTTGATTAGGGGAGTATATTTTTTAAACCTTCTGTCTCCAATCTCTGAGCTTGTACTGGATTCCAAACGTTCAATCAATCTTTCATAGCGAATTTTGAGCAATTTTTTTTTATCCATCCGCAACAAAAACAGATAGCCAAATTGGGGCCAGTTTCTTTGTTCAACGAATCTTTTGACCCAAGGAACGGGTTTGTAGACAAAGGCTTGCTCAAAGACTTCTAGGTCTGTAATCATATCCCATACATTGCCGTCTTGTTCAAATTCATCTTCTGTCAAACACAGCATACTGAGCGTGTTTAAAATGTACTTTTGTTGATCGGTGGCTTTTCTACCAATGTATTTTTTGCTGCCAGGAATTTTATCGTAATTGAAGGGCAAATACTCTTTGTTGTATTGCAGCAACAGTGGACGAATGTTTTCTTTTTCCTCTTCGCTTAAAGACTTTACAAAGGGAACAACATCTATTGCTTTTTTTTGTAGTAAGTTGTTTAGTTTGTTTTCTAGGGTCATTTTGTTTTGCTTGAAATAAATTGGATGGAATGTTTTGGGCTTTGAACGACGGTGACTCCCCGCTATTCGCTTCAAGTTGTAGATCCCGATGCATCGGGATGCGTCTCTACAAGCTTTCCGCTACTATCGGGCATATTGTATATTGTTGTGTGCTTCGTCGGTTCTTTTTTAAGAGTCTGTTTAAATTTAACTCGTCAATACGGTCTTTGTTTACACCAGGTTTTCACATTCCATTTGTTGAATTTTCTACAGGCTTCTGCGTCTCTTTTGGATATGCTTTCGATTGCCCAGGGCTTAACAGGTAAATTGTAATAATAAAAATATTTGTCTTCGCCATATACCCAACCATAAGGATTGCGTCTATCGTCTACGATGGTTGGTTTAAAAGCAAAAACGGACGACTCAGTAGGTATGTAATACATCTCGTTGAAGTATTTGCTTTTTAAATTAGTGGGCGCATTGGTAAAGAAACAAATCACTACCAAAATGACAATG
>JAHDIA010000250.1 GCA_020631035.1 Chitinophagales bacterium
ACCCTGCTGCAAAAGTCCAAGAGAGATATAGATATGAAGATAGATTTAAGACCTTTGGAAGCACCTATTTACAATTCAAAATTATAGAGGGTTTAAAATTTAAAACAGTATTATCTGGTGATTATCAAGTTACAGATGGATCCAGATGGCAAGGTGTAGAAGCACATAGAAATGGAGCATCCAATGCTCAGCTGGATTTATCCACATTTAATGGTATACACCTAGTTAATGAAAACTACTTCTCTTATGATAAAGAAATAGGAGATCACGAATTCAATGCAGTATTAGGTGTATCAGCAGAAAAGTGGCAGGACAAGATGATTGGAAGATTGAAAGCTTCACAGATGGTACGACAAGTCCATTTAATTCATCTAGTGATGGTTCTTTCCTTGATTATGACGGCAATGATACTGGTGCTAAAACTGCTGGTGCTAAATGGACAATGGGTACTTCTGCAGGAGTTTACTTAAGTTCTGAGACAAGATTTGCCTATCAAGCATTTACTGTTTCGCCCAGCACTTCTTACACTGTTGAATGGGAATATGCCATCAAAAATGATGTAGAGGATGCAGAAGGTGGAGATAGAATGGTACTACAGATTCTAGATGGTCACTATAGTGATGGAGCCGATGCCTTAAATGCAGCTGTAATTAGTGAGCATGTAGGAGACATTGCAGAAGGAAAAGGAAATTTCACATTGGTAAAAACAGAATTTGATTCCAACGAATCTGGACAAATAGCCATTTGGATTTGGGGTGTTACCAATGAGGATGCTTATGTAGATAATGTAAAGCTGTACCCAACTGAATAAAAGGAGCTTATTTGACAAAATCAACTACATTAATGAATAATTATTGGTTCTTTAAAATTTGTTTGTTTTCATTGGTAGTGTGCATTACTTGTTGCACTACCGATGAAACAACGCCTTCTGGTGAGCATACAGACAATCCCAATACAGAAGAAGAAACAAACGAAGAAGATTTGGTAGAAAGAGCAGATATAGATCTCAGTAATTGGAAATTAACTTTACCAATAGGAGATCCAACTGAGATAGAACCACCAGAAATTCTAGAGTATTACAATATAGATGATGTCAAGCCTTATATGTATGATGATGAGGAAGAATTAGCACTAGTGTTTTATACTGAGCCTGGTAGCTCTACCACAAATTCCTCTTACTCAAGAACGGAATTGAGAGAACAAATGGTCCCAGGCTCTAACAACACAAATTGGACTTTTGCAGAAGGTGGCAAGATGAAAGGTACGCTGAGATTAAGCGATATTAGTAGCGATAATGATGGCGACTATCATCGAACCATTATCATGCAAATACATGGACGTCTGACAAATGAACAACGAGATTTAATTGGAGAAGATGACAACAATGCTCCTCCAGTTTTGAAAATCTATTGGGAAGATAACCACATAAGTGTACGGCGAAAAATCTTGAAAGATATCAATGTAAATGACATTGACATTCTTAAGAAAGAATCTTGGAAAGATGAAGCATATGACTTTAATAAGCAAGTAAATTTTGAACAATTTACACTTGAAATAGAAGCCAAAGATGGGTATCTTAGTGTATCTCTTAATGAGGGAGAAGAAGAAGTTATCTATGAAGACATTCATATGGAAAGATGGGGCGTCTTTGAAAATTATTTTAAAGCAGGCAATTATCTTCAATCAACAGAAAGTACTGCCTACTCAGAAGTTAAATACTATGAATTGGAAGTCACTCATTAAATGGCTTATTAAATGAGTACAGACTTTCTCATATGAGTTTATTTCAAAAACGTTTTCTGCGAATGCGACTGAACGTTTTACAAATAGCCCCGATAGTAGCGGTTACCCCGCACCTCCAATTAAATTGGAGGGAGGAGTAAAAGCGGATAGCGGGCAAAGCAGTAGCGATAAAAGATACACCTTTGCTCCTATATTTAATACTCTGTAATTTAACAATACAGATCTTTGTTCATTTAATAAACTTAAAAATTGAAACCAAAACTAAACCATACATTCCATATTACTTTTTTTAGCATTTACATTATTTGTATCACCTCTTGTTTTTCTTTTGGACAGAAGATGATAAACGAGCAAAGTAAATTGGTGAAAAATGTAGATGAATTTCAGGCAGCAATACAATCAATCAATCCAGGCGACACCCTCCTCATTGCAAATGGAATATGGACAGATGTTGAGCTAAAATTTAATGCCAATGGCAAGGAAGAGAATAAAATTTACATCCTTGCGGAAGAGAAAGGCAAGGTGTTCTTTGAAGGGCAGTCTAATATCAAAATGGGAGGACAATACATACATTTGGAAGGGCTTGTTTTTAGAAATGGTTATACCGCAACCAGTTCGGTTATTTCGCTTCAAAAAGACAAGTCTACTCCTTGTAATTATTGTAGAGTAACGGAGTGCGTCATTGACGACTACAACCCACCAGAAAGATTTGACACTGATTATTGGGTAGAGATTTATGGCAAACACAATAGATTTGACCACAACTATTTGGTAGGAAAAAGAAACAGAGGGGTAACACTTGCCGTTAGATTAAAAAATGAACGAGACAGAGAGAACTACCATAGAATTGATCATAATTATTTTGGTTATCATCCCATTTTAGGTTCCAACGGTGGAGAGACGCTACGAGTTGGAACCAGTCATTACTCCTTGTCCAACTCAAACACAACCATAGAGGACAACTACTTCGAAAGATGCAATGGTGAACACGAAATCATTTCAAGTAAATCTTGTCAAAACATTTTCGACAACAATACTTTTTATGAGTGTCAAGGAACCTTGACCATGCGCCACGGAAATGAGACACTTGTTGAAAACAATTACTTTATTGGCAATCGCAAACCCAATACGGGAGGTATTCGAATCATTAACGAAACCCAAACCGTTCGCAACAATTATCTTGAAGGATTGACAGGCTATAGATTTAGAGGTGCATTGGTTATTATGAATGGTGTACCCAATTCTCCATTGAATAGATATTTCCAAGTAAAAGATTCTGAAATGAGTCAAAACTTAGTCCTAGATTCTGACTACATACAATTGTGTGCAGGCAGCGACGAAGAACGAAGTGCCACACCTATCAATACAAGTTTTAAAAACAACATCATCTACAACAATACTTCTAAAAATGATGTATTTACCATATACGATGATGTGTCTGGTATTGAATTTAAAGGCAATATACTTAGTCCAAACATCGAAATGCCCACTTATGCTAAAAAGGAAATTTCTGGTTTTAAAAAGAAAGAATTAAATTTTACAAACACAGATGGTTTAAACAGGCTCAAAGATTTCCCTGACATTGGAACAAAATCAAAAAAGGAACGACCAACGGCTGACAATACAGGAGTAAGTTGGTATCCGAAAAAAAACTACCAAATTGAATTTGGGAAAGGCAAAACCATCAAGGTTGAACCTGGTGAAAATACTTTGCTAGAAGCAATCAACAAAGCTGAATCTGGTGATGTTTTGGTACTCACTTCTGGAGAATTCCACCAAACAAGATCTATAAAGCTTGACAAAACATTGAGCATTCAATCAGCAGATGGAAATGCACAACCAATGATTACATTTGAAAGGTCTCCATTGATTGCCCTCGAAAATGGAGGCGCACTTAGTCTAGATGGACTACACATTTCTGGTAAGGAGTCTGATGATTATTCTGGCAATGCGGTCATCAGAACAAGTCGATATTCTATGATAAACAACTATAAATTATTTGTCAACAATTGTCAAATAACAGATTTAAATGTCAATCATAGTTTTAATTTTTTAAAAGTATACAAGAATACTTTTGCCGACTCTATTTCCATTACTTCTAGCAATTTCAAAGACATCACAGGTCATGTATTAAACCTAGACAAAGAATTTGATGATACAGGTATTTACAATGTAGAAAGTGTTGTGATTAACCAATGTACATTTGAAAACATTGGTGGCAGTGCAGTAAAATTGTATAGAGGCGGACGAGATGAAAGTACCTTTGGTCCAATGATTTGGTTGTCTGATTCAAAGTTTGTCAATGTTGGCCACGACAAGAGAAATAAAAATGACTCCGCCATACACTTGCACGGGGTTCAACATGCAGAACTTTCCAATCTGGAAATCACTGACTCTAAGAAAATAAACCTTCACCTAATTGTAGGGGATCCAGTAATTAAATTAAAAGATATTGAGATTCAAAATTCAGAAGAGATCAAATCCAATAGTAAGGCTTATCAAGCTGAAAATATAAATTACAAGAATTAATGAAGGCATTAGGTGTCATAATACTTTTTTTATTCTCCATTGTATTGAATGGACAACATCCCTGTCTAAGCCTTACTCCTGAAGGAGTTGTAAAAATCAAGCTTGGTTTGGAAGATACACCCTTATTCTATAAAGAATATACAAAAGCCAAATCACAAGTAGACAATGCAATCAGCTCTGGTGTAGACGTTCCTATACCCAAAGATATGGCAGGTGGTTATTCTCATGAACAACACAAACGTATTTACAAGCTCTTACAAAAAGCAGGAAACATCTATCAGATTTCGGGAGAGGACAAATATGCCCAATTTGTAAAGGACGTCCTGATGGAATATGCCGAAATGTACCCTACCCTAGACCTTCATCCTGCCCAAAAATCATATGCACGGGGCAAACTATTCTGGCAATGCTTAAACGATGCCAATTGGATGGTCTTTGTTAGTCAGGCTTATGATTGTATTTACAATTACCTAAATAAAAAAGAAAGATCACATTTAGAAAACAATCTATTTGTTCCCTTTGCCAATTTTTTATCTGAAGGCAATCCTAAATTTTTTAATCGGATACACAATCATAGTACTTGGGCAAATGCAGCAGTAGGGATGATGGCATTGGCAATGGACAATGACAGCCTATTGCAAAAAGCACTTTATGGTTTGAAAGAGGATGGGATTGCATATACGATGATGGATACAATCCCACAACTGGAAAATTGCTAGGACACAAAGAAAGCTGGGGCGTTATAATTGCATCTGCTGCCATCGACCCTATCTGGTGGTTATTTGTCTTTTGGATACCTGGCTATCTTATGGAAGTCTATAATATGGACGTCAAAAATGTAGGCATTTATGCTTGGGTACCATATGTAGGTGCTATGCTTGGAGCATGGTTCGGTGGTTTATTGGCTCAAAACAGAATTAAGTCTGGTTGGAATACCAATAGAACTAGAAAATTTGTTATCATATTGGGCTGTCTAATTATGCTACCTGCCTTACTAGCATTGGCAAATCCTGGAGGTCCTGTGAATGCGGTACTCATTATGGCAGTTATCTTATTTGGATTCCAAACAGCAATAGGGAATATACAAACCCTACCTAGTGATATGTTTAGCGGAAAAACAGTAGGCACCTTAGCTGGTATTGCTGGAATGGCTGCAAAACTCACAGGAGGTTTTCTATTGTATTTTATCCCATGGTTAACCACAGGTGGAAATTATTACCCAGCTTTTGCAATTGGTGCTGGCTTGGCTTTGTTAGTAATAATTTCTGTATTGTTACTCTGTCCTAAGATAGAACCTTTAAAACCTACTTATTAAACTTATTAAAATTGAAATATGAAACTGAACGGAAAAATAGCCATTGTCACTGGTGCAACCAGTGGTATAGGATTAGAAGTTGCAAAACATCTTTGCCAACAAGGAGCTACAGTCATTTTAAATGGAAGAAATGAGGAAAAAGGAACTCAAATATTAAAAGACTTAACAGATCAAGGGTTTTCAGCAGATTACTACAACTTTGATGTTACTAAAGAAGATCAAGTAAGCGAAAACATAAATGCGATAGGTGAAAAATATGGCAAAATTGATGTTCTGGTAAACAATGCAGGTGGCTTAGGTGGTCGAGCTAGATTTGAAGAAATGACAACTGAGTTTTACAGATCCGTTCTGGCTTTAAATTTAGACTCTGTCTTCTTTGCCTCTAGAGCCGCTATACCATATCTTAAAAAAGGGACACACCCTACCATCATTAATTTCACATCAAATGCCGCTTGGAATGCAGGTGGTCCAGGTGCTGGTATGTATGGAACCTCAAAAGCAGGAGTCAATACCATTACTAGAGCATTGGCAAAAGATTTAGCAGAATATGGAATTCGGGTAAATGCCGTATCTCCTGGTACGATTGATACACCTTTTCATAAGCAAATCAAGTCCACCAAGCCAGAAGTTTTTGCATCCTGGAAGAACAATATTATGTTAGGCAGATTAGGACAACCCAAAGATGTCGCCTCTGTTGTCGCCTTTTTAGCAAGCGAGGATGCAGCTTTTATAACTGCCGAAACCATTCAAATAGGTGGTGGACAAGCATTGGGTATCTAATTCTTTGAAAATTTTTGGAGAATAATTCTTGAACAAATAGTAGGGAGCCAAAAGCGACTGGATAGCTTGTTTAAGAATTAATTCTCTCTCACAAAAATTGCCAAAGAATGGAGATTATTATTCTTTGAAAAAGAAAAAAACTGTTTGTATGAAGAAGATAGTCACATTTGGTGAAATAATGTTGCGGCTCAGTCCTCCTGGATTCAAAAGATTCTCACAAACATATCAATTTGATGTGGTCTATGGTGGGGGCGAAAGCAATGTCGCCGTTTCCTTAGCAAACTATGGTTTCAATAGCCATTTCGTTTCCCGCATACCCGATAACGACATTGGGCAATGTGCCATTATGGAACTGAGAAAAAGGAATGTACAAACCAATCACATTATCAGAGAAGGTGAACGGTTGGGCATTTACTTTCTAGAAACTGGTGCCGTCAGTAGAGGCAGCAAAGTCATCTACGATAGAGCTAATTCAGGTATGGCGACCATCGCAAGTGGTATGATAGATTGGGACGAAATTTTCAAAGATGCCAACTGGTTTCATTGGACAGGAATCACCCCTGCCCTATCACAAGGAGCAGCCGATGCCTGCCTAGAAGCCATTCAATCCGCCAACAAAAATGGCGTAACGGTTTCCACCGATCTCAATTACCGAAAAAAGCTTTGGAAATATGGCAAACAACCCAATGAGATTATGCCCAAATTGGTCGAAGGTTGCGATGTCATTCTTGGCAATGAAGAAGATGCCGAAAAACATTTTGGATTGCATCCCGAAGGAGTCGATGTCACACACGGCGAATCCGTTGATGGTCAGGCATACTTGTCTGTCCTAAAGCAACTTAAAAAAATGTTTCCAAGAGCCAAAAAGTTTATCACAACATTGCGTGGCTCCATCTCTGCCTCACACAACTCTTGGACGGGCGTACTATACGATGGCGAAAAACTCTACGAAGCTCCCTCCTACGAAATCACCCACATTGTTGACCGTGTCGGAGGAGGAGACAGTTTTATGGCTGGCTTGATCTACGGTTTGTTGACTTACGAAAATGACCAAGATGCACTCAATTTTGCGGTAGCAGCCTCATGTCTCAAACACACCATCAAGGGCGACGCCAATCTTGTAACAGTGGCAGAGGTCGAAAAATTAATGTCTGGCGATAAAAGCGGTAGAGTATCAAGATAAGCATTATGGATAGACTCAAAGTAGCACTATTGATGGAAGAACAAGGATTGGTTCCTTTGTTTTTTCACTCAGATATTGAAATATGCAAACAAGTACTCAAAGCTTGTTACGATGGTGGAGCCAGACTATTGGAATTTACCAATAGAGGACTTTTTGCCCATGAGATATTTTCAGAACTAAGCAAATATGTAAGAGCAGATTTACCTGAAATGGTCCTTGGTGTAGGATCGGTCACCGATGCAGCTACAGCCTCAATGTATATGCAATGTGGCGCCTCCTTTGTTGTCACCCCAGCACTGAGAGAAGACATTGCACTATGCTGTAACCGCCGAAAAATCCTATGGTCTCCTGGTTGTGGTTCTCTTACCGAAATTTGCAGAGCCGAAGAATTGGGTTGCGAAATTGTCAAACTATTTCCAGGCAGCATTTACGGTCCCAAATTCATCAAATCCATCAAAGGACCACAACCCTGGACCAAAGTGATGCCAACGGGCGGTGTCGCCCCTACTCAAGAAAACCTACAAACTTGGTTCGATGCAGGAGCAACTTGTGTTGGAATGGGTTCCAAACTCATTTCCAAAGATTTGGTTCGAGAAGCAAAATTCGAAGACTTATCCAAGCTCGTTGCCAATACACTCAAACTCATTACCAGCATTAGAAACAGATAACTTTTTTTTATAATTCTAATAGCAAGAATTTTTTATTTTT
>JAHDIA010000251.1 GCA_020631035.1 Chitinophagales bacterium
AAGCGGGTGGATGAAATTTACGACGCAGCCCAAAGCATGCGCCCGATAACCAGAGTGAACGTAGCCATGAAGGGCTGACGTTGCCCCATAATAAAACCATCTTATCAAAGCTTGCTCATCTTTTGGATTGAGATACTTGATATTTATACTTTTTTGCTGTAAATTGCATTTATATCAACCCAGCAAACTAGTACAATGAAATCATTTTTCCCCTTTTGCCTATTATTGGCAATGACTACGATGCTTAATGCACAAATAAGTATTACACCAGAAGATTTACCCAATATTAATACCATTGTATCGACCAACAATGTTGCCAATCCCAATATTGATGTGGGTACTGCCTCAAGCAGTGCTCAATCCTGGGATTTCTCTGCTCTTAACACCAATCAAAATGTTAAAGTAATTGATTTTGATACTCCTGAAAATTTTGAAAACTTTGAACAGTTTCCCAATGCTACTTTTGCAAGAAGTTCAGACGACCTAAATTCACTTTTTGGTGTTACAATTGAAGATTTCTTTCCAGAAGAATTGACGCTTGAACCTCCTTACACTGCTTTTTACAGTACCAATGCTGATGGCGATGTTTATTTAGAAGGAGTTGATTTAGGTCTCTCTTTGTTAGGAGGTATTTTGGATTTTGGTCGCAAAACATTTACTGCTGATCAAGCTTATCGTTTTTGGGCTACTGGAAATTATGGGGACGAACTGCCTGAAATAAATGCAAGCACTGAATTTTTTCTTTCGATTCCTTTTGAAGAATTGGCTGAGCCACTTGGCTTGGATTCTACTGCTGCCTGCTTTGATTTTTCTGATTTAGGATTTGGCGAGCTTTGTATAAAAGACTTCTATATAAAATTAAATCTGAATACTCAAACGACCATTGATGCTTTTGGAGATGTCAATTTACCTGAAACAACTCAAGAAGTTTTGAGATACAATGAATTGACTACAGTAGACTTGACACTTTTGCCCAATGTAATTGGTGAGGCATTCCCAAATGGTTTTGAACTTCCCTATCCTCTTTTGCAAACCATTTGCCCTATAGATATTCAGGGCGTTGATTTTTGCATTTTGTTCCAAGATACCACTTTCACTCAAAGTACTTATCGTTTTTATGGAAAAGAGCACAATTTTCCTTTCGCCTCTGTTCAAGGAAATACAAGCAATGGCAATCTATCTTCTGTACAATTTATTGTGCCACCAGACGATCTGGTTCCTTCATTTGATATAGATACAACTTTTAACAATTGCCAAGAATATACTTTTACTTATACTGGTACTGAACCCGTTTCTTCTTATTTATGGGATTTCGGGGATGGCAATATCAGTACAGAGTCAAATCCGACCCATCAATACGCAGAAAATGGCACCTATACCATTGGTTTAACAGTGGAGAATGGTTTTGAAACGGTGACCATTACTACTGAGTTTGTTGTGGACTGCCCAGAACTGGAAGCTAGTTTTAGCTATGCGGCAAATCCAGGTGATTGTTTAGACATTACTTTTACCAATACCACTGCTGGCTATTATTGGACTTCGGCTCGCTGGCTTTTTGGAGATGGTGAAAACACCATTAATCTTAGTGAAACTGTAAATCATCAATATGACTTCCCAGGCGTCTATGAAGTAACATTGATTATCCAAAACTTTGGGATTGCCAGTGATACTTTTACTCAAGTGATTGTTGTTTGCGAGTCAGAACTTATGACAGAGGGCAATATTGATTATATAGACAATAATCCTTATCCCCAAATAGAGGCGGGTACACAAAGCATTGATATAAGCCTTAGCAATAATGGAAATATTCCCCTTGATTCAATCAGTGTTCAATGGAGTATCAATGATACAATGGGTAGCAGTACTTATAATAATCTAGATTTGGCAGCAGGTGACTCAACATCTATTGAATTGCTGAGTTTTAATTTTGAAGAGGGGGAAGAATACCTTATTTCTTTTTGGACTGCCGATGGAGACACCTCCTATCTCTTTGTCATAGCTGGTCTTGAAAATTCTTGTATAGCTGCTTTTGATTCCTTGTCTTTAAGTAGCCAAAGTAACTGTATTGATACTGTTTACAAAGTAAATGTAAGCCATTCTCAAGCATTGGAACATCCTTATTTTGAAACATTGTTTGTCTTATTAGATGAAAATGATCAAATTATGCATTACAATACAAATGGGGAATTTGACATTATCTCTAACTCTTTTGCCGATTATTGCCTTGTCGGAATTTCCTATTTTAAGTTTAATGGCATACAACTAAGTTTAGGCAATACCCTCGATAGCATTAGCGATGATCTAGGGCTAAGTGTAGAGGATGGGGCGTGTATTGCATTGAGTGAATGTGTTGCAATGCCAGCTTGTTTGATTGCCAATGATGCAAGCATAGTTGAGTTGCTTGCACCCGCTACCGCTACCTCTATAGATGGTGGTCTGGAGGACATAGTGGTTTCTTTGAGCAATTTGGGTGTGGTAGACCTTAGTCTTGCGACCATCAATTGGACTGTTGATGGCATTCCTCAAACTAGTTTTGAATATGTGCCAGATAGTCCTTTGGTACAAAACGAATTGGATTCTCTCAACATTGGTTCTTTTGACTTTACAGAAGATACTCTCTTTACTTTGCAAATATGGAGTGAGTTGCCCAATGGTCAAACAGATGAAGTAACAAGCAATGATACTTTAACAGTTGAAATTTCTACTTTGTATCCAGTGGGATTGGCAGACTTGACAGAAAAAAAGAATGGGATCAAAATTAGTCCTGTACCTGCCAAAGGTTTTATTCAGATTCATTTTGAAGAGGCACTAAACCAGCATACCCAACTGAGTATTTACAATACTTTGGGACAACAAATGAGTGAGTCCATACAACTAAAAGCTTTGGGGCAGACCCAACACTTAATCGACATTCATCATTTGACAAGTGGATTGTACTTTATGGAAATCCAAATGGGCGAACAGCTAGAGAGTATTCGTTTTTTGGTGGAATAAAGTCGAGTGTAGAATAAAACAGATAGTTCTAGACTATTCTAAATTTGTATTTTTTATGCTCTTTGATAATTTTGCAAGGTCATTGGTACTAGGCTAAGTTTTGGTCTGGTTAGCCAACGCCTGCTTTAGGCTGCGTCGTAAATTGTATCCATCCGCTCATCCGACGCTTCTATAAAACCATCAATAAAACAAAGAAGGATTGAGGGAACAATCTAGAAAAAAGCGAGCTGCTCGAATGTCTTGTTTGGGTAGGAACAAATAAGCATTGCCCTCTGTATCCAACATTGGGTAATGTGGGTTTTCTGCCTTATTCCATTTCTGTGGGAAAAAGGGCATATCGTGTATGAGCTTGTTTTGGACAAAATGGCGAATTTGCTCGGCATCAATTCCCAGCACAATTCTAGCACTTTGCCAATAATCAAATACATGTTCCACTTGCAATTGCAAAGTTCCGTGTGAATGTTTTCCATATTTGGCATTTTGTAAATCAAAGTATCCAAACTTAGCAGGATACTTGGTTCCTTTCATCCTTTTGCTTCCTCCAAACTTAGGATCACCCGTCCAAAGTATGTTGCTTAGGCTAATTTGTGTTTGGTCGAAGCGATAGATAAATTGTGTTGCGCCTGTTCTAAACTTATCGGTTCCTTTGCCGATGAGGGCATCGTTTTCGGAGAGTATGCTAAAGCTGTTGAGATGAATGGCAATCAGCCCTGTGTTTTGGCTTGTTTCGATATTATCGTTGTACCAGATGTAAGCATAAGCGATGCCGTAGGGACGTTTGTTTTGTAAAGAAACAGGCGAATGCAAGGCGTGTTCTGCCTCTACCAATTCGCCCCAACTTCCCACAATACCGATGGCGTTTTGTACTTCCCATTTGCGCAAATTCGGTCCCCAACTGTTAAAACAGTAATAGGCACTCCCCCAGTAATTGAGTTGCCCCCAATCGTTGTACAGCCATAGTCCCAAACCCAAACCTAATCTATTGACTTTGGTTCCAAAGTTAAAACTGATACCAATGCGTGCGCCCCATTCGATTTCGTCCTCTTGTTGTGCAAATGTTTGCTGAAATACTAATAAAGCAAGAATATAGATCGTAAGTATCTTAATATTGTGCTGCTTTTTTATCATTAATAAATTTAGTATTATCTTCACTGATTGCTATGGGATTTCTAAACTAACTAAGCTTTAGGTCATTACAACTACCTTAGTATAATATAAGATAAAAATTAATTCACCAATATAAACACACTAATATGATAAAGAAATTTACTCCTATTTTATTTGCCATTTTGCTGCTTGTCGCAACTCAATTACAAGCACAAATCAGCATTGAAGCAGATGATTTACCCAATGTGAATACAACTCAAGTTGTTACCACTCTGACTGCTCCTAATGTAGATTTAGGAATTGGCGTAATGGGATCTCAAACTTGGGATTTCACCAACCTGATGCCCGATAACAATACTGTCAATTTAATTGATTTTAATCCCGCCGAAGATTTCACCAATAGTGATGTATTGCCCAATGCTACATTTGCAAGAAGTAGTGACAATCTTGATGAATTATTGGGAGTGAATGTAAATAGTTTATTTCCTGATGAAATTTCCGTCTTAGATCCTGTTGCCTTTTACAGTACCGATGAGGATGGGAATGTCTATTTAGAAGGAGTTGATTTGGGCGTTTCTATCTTAGATGGTTTCTTGGATTTTGGTCGTAAAACATTTACTTCTAATAAACCTTACCGTTTTTGGGCTACAGGAAACTATGAAGACGAACTTTCATCAACGGATGCAGATACGGAGTTTTCTCTTTCAATTCCTTTTGAAGAAATTGCAGAGCCCCTTGGTTTGGATTCTACTGCTGCCTGTTTTGATCTTTCTGATTTAGGCTTTGGCGAACTTTGTGTTCAAGATATTTTGTTAAAACTAAACTTACAAACCTCTGTAACTATAGATGCTTATGGTCAAATAGAATTTACAGACGAAACCAAAGACGCTTTGAGATACAATGAATCTACTTTAGTAGAATTCAAGCTTTCACCTATTGTTTTTGGTCAGGCTTTTCCAGATGGCTGGGAAGTTCCATCTAGTATTCTACAAACTCTTTGCCCCATTGAGATCCAAGGAATAGACGCTTGTATTTTGTTCCAAGACACAACTTTTACCAGAGAGACTTTACGCTTTTATGGAAAGGGAGAGAACTATCCTATCGCAACTGCTGCACTCGAAGGCGATCAGGTTGCCTCTATTGACTACATTATTCCCCCTCCACCATTGGTAGCTGCTTTTGATATAGACACAAGTTTTAACAATTGTTATGAATATTCTTTTGAAAACTTGAGTGAAGGACCTATTTCCAATTACTTATGGGACTTTGGTGATGGGACCACTAGTGATCAGCCAGATGCAACACACGAATACACAGAAAATGGAGATTATACCATTACATTAACCATTTCTAATGTCTTTGAAACTGTTGCTCAAACTTTTGATTTGACAGTAGATTGCCCACCTTTACAAGCTGCTTTTGGTTATGATTTAGTTGGTTGTACAGATGATGGAATCGAAGTAAACTTTACCAATAACTCTACTGGATACTACTGGACTTCAGCTCGTTGGAGTTTTGGTGATGGCGAAAATGAGATCAATATTGCTGATACGGTAAGCTACACTTATGCTAGTCCTGGTACATACGAAGTTAGCCTGGCGATTCAAAACTTTGGTGTGGAAGAGAATACGCTTACACAAATCATCACAATATCTGATGATCCTTGTAGTTTGCTCAATGGTCCTGTTGGTATTGAGACCATTTTGGACAAAGCTGATTATAGCTTGTATCCCAATCCTGCTAATAGTGATGTACGTTTGAGTTTTGCTGAACTTACAAACAGTGAATCTACTGTTGAACTATTGGATTTGACTGGTAGACTTATCAAGGTGGTGCCTGTTGCGAGTGGTGTTGAGCAAGTAAACATTGCAGTCAATGATTTGAGTAAGGGCTTGTATTTGTTAAAAATGACTGATGCTAATAGTCAGTTGTTGTTGACAGAAAAACTATTAATAGATTAGAGAATTAGAAATTTAAAATTCAAGATTGAAGATTGAGTAATTTTGAGTTTTAAGTTTTCAATTTTGAATTCATAAAAAACGCCTACATCTTTTGGGATGTGGGCGTTTTTTTATTGACCTACTTTGAAGTGTTGGATGAGCGGGTGGATGCACTTTAAAACACAGTCTAAACATGCGTTGGCTAACCAGGCCATAACGTAGCCTAGTATCACATACGCTGCCCCATAAAAACAAAAAACAATTATCAAAAGAAGTACGTATATAAATCCATAAACTATAAATGGTACTTATGAAACGACTTCTCTTCCTATTGTTTTGTATGGCTTTTTGCTCACCTTCTGTATTCTCACAGTGCTCCATTCCTATAGAAATTACGACGACTGAAGAAGAATGTGGCGATTTTGGCTATGAGTATGCAGTCTCTTTTTTGGTCAATCGCAATGATGTGGCGATTGAGATTCTAGATGCAAATTATGACTTACATGATAAGGTTTCAGGCGAACATGCTATTTTTGGTGTGCCTTCGGATAAATGGTTGACCATTTCAGTAGAAGCTATTGATGAGAATTGCAGTCTCGAACATACTTTTGCCATTCCTAGCTGTGCTGTGCCACCTCCACACATCCCCACTTTTGTGGATACCAATCGCTACCGTATATTGCTTCCCACTGCCTTTTCGCCCAATGGAGATGGCATCAATGATGTGTTTGCTTATGCTGGCAACAATATTGTTGAGTTGGAATTGTATGTTTTTAATCGCTGGGGCAATCTGATTTTTGAAAGTAGAGATCTAAACACTGGCTGGGATGGTACTTATAAGCGACAATCGGTTAGCACTGGTGTTTATCCCTATATTGCTAGGGTCATTTTTGAGAATGGACAGCAGGCGGAAAAACGGGGGAGCATTACGGTTTTGAGGTAATTGTAACTACTCTACCCCTCTCAATAACTCATCTTGTCTTGCCGCTTTTTGGGCGGGAATCCAAGAGGCTGCGACTGTAATGAGCACGATAATAACGAGCGTTAAGATAAAGTCCAAGGCTTCCATTTTGACAGGATAGGCATCAATCAAGAGTGAGTCGCCATATAGGGGAACAATCTTAAATTTTTGTTGGATAAAACAGACGATAAATGCCAAAACCATCCCAATTAACCCGCCTAGAAAAGAGAGCATAAAACCTTCGAGTAAAAAGATGTTTCGGATCAATTGGTTGTTGGCTCCCATTGATTTGAGAATGGCAATGTCTTTGGTTTTCTCTATCACCAGCATCGAAAGGGAACCGATGATATTAAAAGAAGCAACGATGAGAATGAGACTCAAAATAAGGAAGACCACCAACTTTTCTGTCTGCATTACTTTGTACAAAGCTTCGTCTTGCTGATAGCGGTTTTTGACGGCAAATTTACTCCCTAATATTTGAGCGATTTTTTCTTGTATGGCATCTTTGTTTACATCAGGTGCCAATCCTATCTCTAATTGGCTCAATTCTTTGTTTTTGTAATCGAGCATTTCTTGCATCATATCCAAGGGAACAAATATGTATTCTCGGTCAAATTCTTCTTGGATGGAGAAGGTTCCTACAGGTCGAATGGATTTTCGGTTGAAGGCATTTTCGGGATTGTTGCTGATTTTGCCTGTCCGTTTGGGCAAGAATACATCTAGCAATTCAAAGTCGTTGAAAATGTCGATGCGCAATGCCCGTTCGATTCCGTAGCCCACCACTGCATTGTTCACACTCCCATTCTTAACTTTGAATGTGCCTCGAACGATGGCGGAATCTGCTAGTCCTGCAACTTCTTCAAAGTTGGGGTCAACGGCTTTCATTCGACAGTGGGTGTATTGTTTGTTGTAGCGCAGGAGGGCAAAGTCTTCGAGAACTTGAGAGACACTTTCTACTCCTTCGAGTTCTTCTATTTGGTGTATTTTTTGTGCATCGGGTACAAACACTTTGCCCGTTTGGGGGAGTACTTTGATGTCGGGATTGAATGTGTTGTATAAGGATAGGACCAAGCCTTCAAATCCATTGAATACCGATAGCACCAAAATGAGGGCAAAGGTGCCAAAGCACATACCAATCGCCGACACCAAGGAGATGATGTTGATGGCGTTGGTCGATTTTTTGGCGAACAAATACCGTCGGGCTATTTTAAAGGGTAAATTCAATGTTTGTTT
>JAHDIA010000252.1 GCA_020631035.1 Chitinophagales bacterium
GAATTCAAAAATATTTTCGCTGGGAAAACCTTGAGAAATAAGCAGTGCCGCCGTCAACATAGAAGTCCGTCCAATGCCCATACGGCAATGAATGATTAAACGTTTGTTGCTTTGTAATTCGGCACTGAGTTGATGAACGAGCTTGGCAAAGGACGCTGCATTGTTAGGAGTGGTCATATCCTCAATGGGATAATTGACAAATTCAATTTGGTTTTGTTCACAGTAATGTCCCTCTTTGGCAAGCTCCAATTCTTTGGCTTCGTCCTTGGGTAAAAGAGAAACCAAGATGTCTACTTTGGCAAGTTTTAGATTGTGTATTTCATCTGCCAACCAGTCCTTGCCTCTTGGCTTGGCACTCATCCCAATATTGCCTTTGGGTAATTCGTCTATCCAGTAAATTCGCATAATGTAAAATTAACGTCCTGCTATTTTTGCTCCTAGAAATGCCATAGGAATGTAAGCCATTAGCAAGTCAAGAATGATAAACCAAGTGGGAGCGGGAATCATTGTTGCAGCGGTAATGCCACCAAGTAAGAAAAAGAAGCCAATAAATAAGGCAAAGCCCAGGTGACGATTAGCAGAAAATTTGGCAGCGACAAATGCGCCCACCAAGGTGCCCAAGGCATGTGCCAAAAATGGAAAGATAAAATGTTTGGCAGTCATCATTGGCATGGCTGCTTTGAGTGCTTCGGGATCGCTACCATCTAAACCGCCAGGAAGGGGAATGACTTGGCTACCCAAAACAACAAGTCCCATATTGACCGCTCCGCCAATAAAAATACCTGCGACTACAGCTAAAATGTTTTTAAGAGTGGGAGACATAAGCTTGGATTTATGGTCAGGAAATGATATAAAGATAAGTTTTTATTATCCTATTTAAGATGAGAGATGCCCAAAACGCTCGGCTTTGATTTGTGGCCATTCGTGTTTGAGAATGCTGTAATAAACGGTGTCTCTCCGACGACTGCCATACATTTGCATACGGCTACGTAAGACGCCTTCTCTGGTCGCCCCTATTTTTTCCATTGCCTTAACAGAGGGCAGATTTAAGACATCTGCTTTGAGTTCTATCCGTTCACATCCTAGTGTTTCAAAGGCATAGGTGAGTAATAAATATTTACAATTGGCATTGAGCCCTGTTCCTTGAAAGTCGGAACCCAACCAGGTCCAGCCAATTTCGAGCCGTTTGTCTTTGGGGGAAATGTGTTGGTAAGTGGTACTGCCCGCAATGGCATTTTGCGCTTTGTCAATGATGGTAAAGGTGTAGCGGTATTGTTCTGCCTGAAAACGCAGACTTTCGTCAAAATGTGTTTTGAACTTGGTTTCGTCGTTGAGCAAAACAGGATACCATTTCCAGATACGTTCATCTAGAGCAAGGGCAAGCGTACCCTCAAAATCTTTAGGGGTACGCTTGCGTAAAAGTGCTCTTTCATTTTCTAACAGAATATCTTGGTCGAATACATGCATTGTTAATCTTTGTCGTTGACATTAAGATACGCAAAACATTTAAATTCGTCCTCTTCTGTTTGGTCTAATCGGGTGAGTGTGCAAAAAACTTCCTCTCTGGGGTCATCGTCTTTTTTGCAACTCAAGCACAAAGTGGGTTTGGGAACAAGGTTTGGATTGAGTCTGTTGCCATCGTCATCGAAAAATGCTCCTTCCTCTTCAATAAAATCATCCTTATCATACATAGCTTTAAAGGTTTGTTTGACTTATTAAAATTAGTTCTTTTTATTGGCTTTGTAGCTATGTTTTTGTTAAAAAATGTGTATTTTTTGTTAATCTTGAATTGTTATAAAAATGAATATTTTTTGTCTTTACTTTGTAAATTTCTGGATTATAGGGTAAAGTTTGCCCATACAAAAAAACCTCGCCTTGTTTTGGGCGAGGTTTTAGAGTGTGTTTTTGGGAGATATTTACTTATTGGCACAAGCTTGATTGTAAGCAAAAATTGCCTCAACAAAATCAGACCATCTTGCCTTTTCTCCATGTTTTTCTTTGACCTCAGCACAATCTCCAAAAAGTTTTTCAAACATTTCGGCATAATCTTTCTTTTTTAGCTTATAAGCTACCTCTCCATCCTTGGAAACATAATAAGATTTGGCGTCACCACCAGCCACTTTAATGCCTGCAACACCAAGAGAGGCTGTTTCACCAGCAAAGGGATCGTGGTAGACCTTTATTCTGGTACAACTTCCTGGATTAAGTAATTGCATCAAGAGCTTTCTTTCTTTCTTTTTTACTTGTACATCAGCGAGTTCAAAATAAGCATAGCCATCTTTCAAACGTTCGTTGTCAAACTCGTCCATTTTACCCCATTGTTGAGCATCTGACATAAAATCAACAGCTTTGGCATATTTATCCCATCCACTTTGGGGAAAATAGGCATACTTGATTTTGGCTGCATCTATTTTTTGCTTCCCTTCTGATGTTTTGATTTTGACCTCTTCAATCAATCCTTTTTTTCTGTCTAAACTTTTTACATTTCCTTCTATCTCTTTACCATCCTCCATTGTAACATAGGTTGTTTTTTTGTGAGAAATAGAATAAAACGGTTGTAAAAGTTCTTGTGCTTGTAGGTTTAGACCAATAATTAATCCAAGTACAATAACACTTAATTGTTTGGTTTTCATTATGATTTTTTTAAATTATTATACTATTTAGATGTAAAGATAGTATATATGTTTATAAATCAGGTGTGTGGGCTATTTTTGAAATAGAACTAAATGGTTATTTACACTTTGTATATCTCTGGATTATAAGAGAGAATTCGCCTAATAATTTCGTCTTCGTTGTCGGTTAGACTTAGGAGTTCTTTGTATATTTTTCCTTCAGATGTTTTTTGTAGGAAATCCCAAATTGGGCGGTCCTCTGTCCAGGCTTTTTTACCAAACAAAATCATAGGAGAAATAACCCCCATTGAACCATAGTGGTTTTGGGTGACATCTTGGAAAATTTCTTGTGTAGTACCTGCGCTTCCTGGGGCAAATATTATACCGTGTTTGGCAATGGAGACCAAGCCGTCTTCTCGTACACTATTGGCAAAATATTTGGCAATGTGGGTGGCAAAAAGGGTAGGAGGTTCGTGTCCATATAGCCAAGTGGGGATGCCAATGCTCATCGCCGCTTTTTTGTCTTTGCCTTTGAGTGGATATTGTTGCATCACATTCCAAGCACGATGTAACCAGTCGTGGTCGGCATATTCTTTGCCAGGTTTTCCATCGGCAGGTCTAATTTTGAGGTGTTGGATGGCTTCGTGTAGTTCTGATTCTTTTCTAGCACTAAAATAAGCCCCCAAATGAGTGGCTTCCATTGCGCCAGGTCCACCGCCACTGACCATCAAAAATCCCTTTTGGGTGAGGCGACGAGACAGTGTGGCAATTTTGGTATAAAATGGGTCTTGACGTTCCATTCCATGTCCCCCCATAATGGCAACCACTTTGCGTCCTTTGATGGCATCATTTAAGGCTTCGGTGATACTGTGGTCGTGGAGGCGGCGCATTAAGCTGGTCAATATGGTGTCGGGCATATCCTTGCCTTGTTGGAGGTATTGCTCGTAAATTTGGTAGTCTTTGGTTAAGGTATAACCATTGCTGATACTTGGATCAAATCCATCAAAGAGTTCTATTGGGCTGTACAATTTGGCTCGGTGGGCAACAAAATGATAATCTTCGTGATTGGCAACCACAATACCTCCTGATTGTACTATATGACCTGCCGTTTCATTGCTCATCTCACAGGCAAAAAAGATACAGTTTTTCAAACTCAGCTTTTGTAACTGGGTTTCGTAGGGGCGTAAATCCAAACTTTGAATGGCAACGGACTTGGGTCTATGGCTTTTTAGCCATTTTTCAAATTGTTTGATGTTGTCTAGCTCTTTCATTGACATTTCCTTTGTGAGCTGCAAATATAAGAGAATAAGAAAAATATAAAATTCCTATCTTGAATTATTCAGTAAGTGAATCAGTTGATTTTTGCGTTCTACATTTTTATTAATTTGATTGATGTGTTGTTGTGCCAAATCAAATTGTCTTTTTTCAATATACAAGCGAGCAATATTGCCATGCGTTTCTTCGTATTTGGGGTTGATGTCAAGCGATTTTTTATAAGCCTCCAAGGCTTTGTCATACTCTTTGAGTAAATAATGACTAGAACCTAAGTTGTTGAATATTTTTTGGTTGTAAGGATGCACTTGTACAGATTGTTGAAAGTTCTGATTCGCCAATTTTGTTTTTTGTGTTTGGAAATTGGTAATGCCTTCCCACCAAGCAATGGGATTGCCCAAAAGGTCCAGATTGTAAAATGGTGTTTGTGCTTGAACGGCCTGTTTTTTAGCCAAAGCCCATTTGCCTTTTTGGGTATTGGTAATGACTTTTTGTACCAACAATTCTGATTGCAAACGAGAATACCCCATATAGGCATTGAACAAATAAAGCAATACAATAGGGATGCATACAAATTGGGGATTAAAAGGCAAACGCAATTGTTTGTTTTGGAAAAATCCACTTCCCCAATTGGCGGCTAAGGCAAAATAAGTTACCAATAAGAGTTGATGCTCCAATCGTTCACGGGGAAAATCAAAAAAGGCAATGACCATATATGCAAGAACACCAGCAAGCAAACTCCATAGTGGAATGGCTTCTTGAACAGTTTGGGCTTTTCTAATTTGATGAATCAATGCCAAGATGCTAAATACAAACAAACCAATGAACAAGAACAAACCCAATATGCCTGTTTCCGAACCAATCCACAAATAGTCGTTGTGAGGGCGGACAAACTGTACCCCTTCCGTTTCAGCCCTTTTAAGTCCTGTTACCCCATATTGAGGGTACATCAGTCGCCAGTTGCCACTGCCTACACCAAGTACTGGATAGTCTTGAATGAGTTGTACACTTTTTTGCCACAAAAATTTGCGTTCTTGTACCGAATTGGTATTGCCAAAAGAGGTCAATCTATCTAGCAAATTGCTCAGACTACCAGTGGCCGCCAATCCACCTATGGAAATCAAAGCAATGAGGATTCCCCCCATTCCAATTTTCTTTAAGGGCAATTGCTGACGGATGTTTTTATTACTCAAAGCACCAAGCAACATAATGCCACCAAATACAAAAGTACCCAAATAAGCCGCCCTTGTTTGTAGCAAAAACACCAGACTCAAAATAACAATGATGTTGAAAATAGACATCCATTTCCACAGCTTCTTAAAGACTGTCGTTCCCCAAAGATTGAAAGGCAATAACAAAAGTAAAAAAGCGGACAACAAATTTTTATGGGCAAACAATCCCTTGATGGCATAAACCGAAGAATGATACAAGGCACCTGCCTCCTGGTAAATATCGACCAATGTCTTGATGCCATACCCACAAATTACCAAACTCAACAACAATAATACTTTAAGAAAGTAGTGTAGTTTTTTTTCATTAGACGTATCCAAAAAATACCGAAGCAATCCGTAAGCTCCTAGCGTAATGGCTACCTTTTGGGTTTCAAACAATGCCTCGACTTTGTTGTAAGCAAATACAATTGACAAAAGATGGACAGTATAAAATCCTATAAATGCCAAATCTAACCACTGCAATTTGGCTTGTACTTTTTTATCCACAGTCAAAAACACGCCTAAAAAACCCAATGCCAACAAAATAGATAAATAAATAAAACGAGGGTGCAATACCTGATCCATCGCAGGCGTATAAATGATCAAAGGCGTGACCAATAACAATAATGGCAAAAATATCTTGGCAAATTGGGCGGTTTTCATAGGTTGCTTAGTGTTCTGTCCTACCAAAATACATGATTTTTTTCTTTTTTTTGCATACCAGTAATTGTCTGAACCATGATGAACTTGATGCTTAGGATTGCTTGATTGTCATTTCAATTGATTGTCTCAACCTTGATGCACTTGATTGTTAGGATTGCTTGATTGTCATTTCAATTGACGTTATAAAATGCCTAGAAAAATCTGTGGAAATCTGTGTTAAGGTCTATGATTCCGATGCATCGGGATGGTGAAAAGAATGTGTACGGAACGCTAAGTCCTTCGTCGATTCGTGTCTCCCTGCTGTTCGTTTGTACTCACTACTGCTCTAAGCTGTTCAGCAAGGGCGTCGCTTGTCTGCTTTGAGGCAGCCTTTACTCCTTCCTGCTTCACTAGCTTATATCAGCAGTTCATACCACTGCCATCAGGCGTATTTTATGTGGTTTGGTCCTTTGTTTTAGAGATACTGCTCTAAGAGACATTCAAGATTTAGAAACAAAAGGCATATTAAGAGCATGTTAGGAATTATCATTCAGCACTCAAAAGTTGTCTTTTTGAACCTGTGCGGCAGCTATTTTTTGCTCAATAGCGATGCTATTAAGCACAAAATGAGCTTTGCACAGAACCAAAAATACTGCCCTTTGAGGTGTAAAGCACAATCCCTAACATGCTCTAAGAAAAATGCAAGGGGGGAGAAGTACCAATTCCGAATTGATTGAATAAAAAACTTGCTGCTTTAAGTTATTTGTTGAAGCGTGGCGCATGGGGATGGATAAGTGTGTAGGAGCGACAAAACATGCAATGTAAACCAGTAGTAAGGTGTCTGGAACGAGGAGAGTCGCCCATAAAAATACCAGCATTTGTAATAGAAAAGTTATATCTAATTTAAGAACTTATTATGTACATCTTTCTTACCCATTTTTTTGCTTCCTACGACCCAATACAAAAAACAGAAATACTATAGACAATAATCCCAAACCAATCAATGCGAGCCATTTCCAACTAAATGGTGTGGAATAAATGGGGCTCGTATTGCCAATGGGAATAAAACCTGCCCAGAAAAAGGGATGTTGTCTTTCGGGGTTTGCTGTTTTGAGATAACTCAATTTGGCATTTCTGAGTGCTTTTTCTTTGGATTCACCTTGCTTTAATTCTTCATAAAAATGGTACATTACATTGGCGGTTTCCTCGCTTGGTACACTCCAAAGACTCATCACCAAACTAGGGCAACCAGCATAGGAAAAGGCTCTTGCCATACTCATCACCCCCTCGCCTTTTTTGAGTTGTCCATACCCTGTATTGCAAGCACTCAGAACTGCCAATTGTGCATTGAGGTCCATATTGTACAATTCATAGGCATTGAGAAAACCATCTTCTAAGGTGTCTGTATCCTGAGTAAAGACCAATTTAGAATACAAAGGGTTTTGATTGTCAGTGACTCCGTGCATCGCCAAATGTAAAATATCAAATTGTTGAGCATTTTGTTTAAAATGATCTTCTGTAGCCTCACTTGCCAACCAAGCCTGCCCACCTAGCAAGTCGGTGATTTTTTTGAGGGTGGTTCTAGCTTCGGGTAAATCTACTAATCCACCTCTTGTTTTAAAGTCCATTAGGGCAATATTGGTCTGCCCCGTAGTATCCGCATTGGAATTATCAGCCAATATTTCGTTCATCTGGTAGATGGGTGCGTAGCCACCAAAGCTGAGGTCTTGTTTGCTTTTACTTTCTTGGTTTTGGAATAAGTGGGTAGCTGAATAGGCATAACTAATGGCATAATCTTCGATAACATATTGGGTTTCCTTGCCCGTTTCAGTCCTCAACAAACTCTCAAAATTAACAAAATTGAGCGCATCATCAGGAATGATTCTCAAGCTTTGTACAGAAGTGGGGAGAGAGGCAAAAACATCTTTTAAGAACCAATCATAAAGTTGATGGGCATTTTCCTCATACATATTTTGCGCCAAGGCAGTAGAGTCCAAGAAAAAGCGATAATCCGTCAATGCCTTACGATAATCTTCAACCACCTGAACATAATGCTCAGGCTTAGGAATTTGCTTGATTTGGAAATCATTTTGGGTGATGCTAAAAGTATAAATAGTAGAGTCTCCCACAAAATACTCAATCAATGCTGTTTCTTTGTCCAGTTGCTTTTGTACGTCTTTTAAATCAATGGTAGCAAAATCATATTTAAGGCGATAATACTGAGGATAATCCTCTTCCAATTGAGTCATCAAATCAGAATATTCTCGATTGAGATTAAAGAGGGTATTTTCCCACTCAGATAGTTTAGTGCTATCTTGTGCTGTTTTTTGTTTTTCTTTGTAGACTGATTTTTCCAAATAAGCAATTTCGGCTTTTAAGTCATTTTCTTTTTCTAGCAAACTATCAGGTAGATACAAATTTTTCGCTTCCTCATCCTTGAGAGCTTCCAATAATAAAATCGCCTTGTTTTTCTCATTAAAATCGAAGGC
>JAHDIA010000253.1 GCA_020631035.1 Chitinophagales bacterium
CCAAAGCATAATAGTCATGCTCTAATGGTAAATAACCATATTCATAGCAAAAATAATACTGCTTGCCTTTCTGAGTAGTATAGATATTGGTAATATAGTTAAAGTTGAATCCCTTTTCCAACAATTTGTTTCGGTGTGCCTTACCTTTTCCGTTGGGAGTCAATTCTTTTAATATACGTCTGTTTTTACGCAATATATTGTTGACATTCCTTACCAAATTGTTCTCATCTCTGTTTAATTGGTTGTTGTGGGCGTTCCGACAATAATCAGAACAAAATTTTTTGTCAGAACGTCCTTTAATGCCCTCATTACAGTTGAGGCACTTTCTTTGTGTGGTCATCATTTTGTTTTATTTATTCGATTACAAACGACTACAAACGAAATTAAGCTTTTATTAGCCGAATAACAACTCATTTCTGTATTTTCTTTGTACCATCATTTTGAATAGAATAGTAAGCTACTCAAAACAAACACCCAGTTCGATTTCAACTTGGATCATTTTTTTAACTCAAAAAATTATTATTATGATCTCTTTAAGAAACCACGTTCAACTAATTGGCCATCTTGGAAATGATCCAGAATTTGTCAAATTAAATGATGGCAAATCTATGCTCAAAATGTCTATTGCTACCAATGAAACCTACCTCAATGTAAAAGGGGAGGAGGTAACCGAAACAGAATGGCACAACTTAATTGCTTGGGGTAAAAGTGCTGAACGCTTACAAAACCAAGTCAAAAAAGGCAGCCATTTGGCAGTAGCTGGAAAATTGCAACACCGTAAATACACAGGCAAAGATGGTGTCAACCGAACAAGCACCCAAGTATTGGTTCAGTCTTATGTATTGCTATCAAAGAAACCCAAAACAACAGCAATGGCCGAACCCCAACCCCAATCCTGAAATGCATTATTATAGTGGCTTCTAAACAAACTTGAAATTCCATGCTTTAATATCAAACCTGTCGGCAATCCTCAATGCTGGCAGGTTTTACTTATACAATGGGAAAAAAACAAAATGCAAGTAGGGGCGAAAATTTTTTCGCCCAATCTTATACAATGGAAAAAACAAAATGCAAATAGGTGCGAAAATTTTTTCGCCCAATCCAATATGATATTTGCGGATTGAAAATTAATATGACATTTCTGTTTAGAATATGTAGGGGCGAAATGTCATATTTTCTACGTATACAATCGCTCACTCTGATTAAAAAATGTTTGATAGGAACGAATAAGGCTCCGCCCAATATGACTGCTCATTGAACAACTAAATCACTTTACTTGTTTATCCAACTGAAATGCAAATGAACAATCAATGGAGATAAGTAAATTACTCAAACAAAGAGACAAAGCCTGGGTCTTTTATGCTTTGCCCAATCAAAAAGACATCTTTTTTCAAATAGGGAATGTTGCACCTCTCAATACACAACTCAATGAACATGCTTTTATCCTAGCATCCTTTGACATACAGCAAAATTTTCAAATAAAAACACAAACACAAAGCTGTTTAAATTTAGTTGACTTGCAGAATGTGGTATTGGACTTACAAGATTTGGACTTACCCAATAGCGAACAACAAGACTATTCTAAACAAAAATACCTACAATTGGTCAACAACATCAAATGGGCAATCAAAGAAGGATACATCCAAAAAGCAGTGGCTTCTCGTCCCATATTGCTAGACAACAAACCAATAAACCCACTTAAATTGCTTGAGAATTTGTATGTAAACTATCCCAACGCCTTCCGTTATTTATGTTACATACCACAACAAGGCATTTGGGCAGGAGCCTCGCCTGAGCTACTTATGCAACTTAAAAACAATCATTTACATACTGTGGCATTGGCTGGAACCAAACTTCAAACAGAAAATAGGAATTGGACAGATAAAGAAATACACGAACAAGCTTTGGTGACTGATTACATCGAAGAAGTTTTTAAAGAAAAGGGATATACAGTCAAAAAAAAGGAAGGACCAAAAACAGTGCAGGCAGCTCACTTAGAACATCTCAAAACAAGCTTTGAAATACAGCTTCCTCCCAATATTAAAGTACTAGAATTAGCCAAAAGCTTACATCCAACACCTGCTGTTTGCGGACTACCCAAAAAAGAAGCCCTCGATTTAATAAAGAAAATCGAGGGCTATAATAGATTATTTTATACGGGCTTTTTAGGACCTTGTGGCGAACTTGGCTCAGCTCATCTTTTTGTCAATTTGCGTTGTATCCAAATTTGTAGAGACAAAGCTGTAATCTATGTGGGAGCAGGCATCACAGCCAATTCTGACCCAGAAAAAGAGTGGTACGAAACCGAACAAAAAGCAAAAACCGTACTCAATATCATTCAGTAAGGTACTAAAATCAAGAATAACCGCTCTATATCATTGCTTATTGACAATTAACATACAACTCAACCCGACGGTTTTGACTACGGCTCTTAGATACCTTATCTGTAACAATAGGTTTGTCTCCACCAAATGCCTCTGTTTTGATTCTATTTTTGCTGATTCCCTCATTGGCAAGCAAATCCCGAACAGTCTCAACCCTGTCTTTGGACAAATTGTACAAAAACTCCTTATTATTACTCAAAAAGTCAGTATGACCATATAACTCAATGGTATGTGTAGGGTTTTGTTGTAAGTATAAAACCAAAATGTCCAAATAATCCAAGGCTTTGTCCTCATTCATAAATTCAGCAGCATTGGTTTTAAAGAACAACTGTGACAATTCCAAGGTCTCGCCACACTTGATATCTTCAATCCTAACCATTGATTTTTGTTTGGTCGCTTTCCTGGTGAGTTTCTTCGCCTCTTGCGCTTTACGCATTTCCTCTGCTCGTTTTTCTTCTGCTACTGGATCAACTTGTGCAACTACTTCTTCCGTTTTTTCTTCCACTTTTTCTTCTACCTTCTCTTCTGCATTGTCTTTTCTACCAAAAAGTTTACGTTTGGGTGGCAATTCCATATCATCGTTTTCTGCCTCTAGCAATTTCTTCTTTGCATCCATTTCTGCCAATAATTCTTCATCGTACTCTTTGGGATAAATAGTGATTTTGTAAACATCTCCCTTGCTAGAACCCACCCACACAGTGCTATCGTTTTGAGCAGCAATGTCCGAAACTTCATTCATTTTAAATTCGGGATACTTTTTCTTATAAAACCAATTACAAAAATCCAATTCAAAATTATACTGAACAACTCCATTATTGGTAGCAATCCAAATATTGCGTCCTCTTGCGTCTATATCAAAGTCGATAAACTCTATGGCTTGAGAAACACAAGCCAATTTGTTTTTAAAGGAGTCCCAATTTTGTAAGTCTTTACTTTTAAAAATAATAGAACTGCCATTGTAATGTTTACCCAATGCCCAATAAGTGTCACCAACTTTTTTGATTTTGGAAATAGATTTGATGTGTTTCATTTCCAACCAACTACCACCTTGGGGTGTTTTATAAAACAAACCATTGTCTCGACCAACTCCCTTAATCTTTGAACCATCTGCATAAATAGCGTTGACATTTCCTTTGTAACTGCTATTTTCTCGACTTTGGGTTTTGTTGTTCAAATCATAGGCAATAATACCGCCTATATTGTTGCCAATCCAGAGAGTATTCTTCGTTTTAAACAAAGTATTGATTTCATAACCTGTATCACTTGCTCTGTTGAGGGTTATTTTAGAGAGTGAGTTTTGTTTGTTTAATTTGAGTATCAATGGAATACGAGTACCCAACCAAACCTCATTTTTATCATCAATGTGTATATGGGTGATATTGTATTTCAAATTAGAGTTTTCACCATTTATTTTTGGGGGAGGAAAGATATTGCGCCCTTTGATGGCAAACAAGCCCTTATTGGTACCAATATACACAGTTTCACCATCAGTTTCAATGTCATTCAACTCAATTCCCTTAGTTAATCTAAAAGTGAGTGAATCTGCATAAGATTCAAAGCTCGCTCCAAAATCGGGAATGATTTGCGCATTGAGCTGATTTACAATACCTAACAAGAGGGCTAGAACAATTATTCTTTTCATTGTTTGTTTTTTCCTTAAAAAAATTATTCTTTTTTGAAACTAAAAGGGGAAATATAACGTATCATTTATATACCTTTCTATGCTTCCCCCATCACAACTAGACTTTTTTAACTAACGTAACTGCCCCCGTTGTAATTTCCTCCAAACACATCAAATATTTAGAATTGGGCAAATAT
Source organism: Chitinophagales bacterium (assembly GCA_020631035.1). Lineage (GTDB taxonomy): Bacteria > Bacteroidota > Bacteroidia > Chitinophagales > UBA2359 > JAHDGP01. The sequence goes on from JAHDIA010000253.1 coordinate 4,203, forward strand.
GAAAAACACTTCTTTCTACTCTAATAAGAGTGTCAGCAAGCTAATTTTGTTTGTTGACAAAGATACTGATAATGTTGAAAAAGCTAAAAAGGCCTTACAAAGGTCCAAAATTAAGGCAGAAATCAACAATTTTCAGACATTCTCCGATTTTATTGATTGGATCAAAAATCATCAACACAAAATTCCTGAGAGCATCTTTCTCAATATAGATGAAAAAAATGTTGATTATCAGCAAATTCTCAATGGTTTTGACAAACTCAAAACTTGGAAGTTTATTCCACTAGTGTTTATGACCAATCACAATCAATCTACTCTAAACAATGATGATACATCCAATATTGTTGGGGTACTGAATGGACCATTTAACAAAAAGAAATTTATGGATATGGTCTATTCTATACGCATCTATTGGGACAATCTAAATACTTTTGCTTCTCCCAATTAACAATAAATTAATATATTATTTGGATTAGGACGGAACGTTGGGGGCTTCGTTTGCAAAGTGTGTCCCCGCTATCCGCTTCTACAAGGTATCCGCTACTATCGGGCGTAGGACCCTACACTTGGCTTCTTCGACCTTCCGCTTTTATTCTACACAACAAACAACAAAAATGACTATCTTTGCGCTTCAAATTTAGTCGTTTATGAGTACACAAGAAGAAACTTCATTAAATTTTATCGAACAAATCATTGAAGAGGATTTAAAAAATGGGAAACACAACAAGGTTGTTACCCGTTTTCCACCCGAACCCAATGGTTATTTGCACATTGGACACTCCAAAGCCATTTGCATCAATTTTTCAATGGCACAAAAATATGGAGGCAAAACCAATCTGCGCTTTGACGATACCAATCCTGTCAAAGAGGATACCTCTTATGTCAATGCCATTCAAAAAGACATCGAATGGTTGGGATTTGAGTGGGATGCTGAACCGCTTTATGCTTCAGATTACTTTGGTAAATTGTACAATTATGCCGCATTCCTAATCAAAAAGGGATTGGCATATGTAGACGATTCTACCCAAGAAGAAATCAGAGCGATGAGAGGCGTACCAACCAAGCCAGGTACCGAAAGCCCTTATCGCAACAGAAGCGTAGAAGAAAATCTTCAACTCTTTGAACAGATGAAAAATGGAGATTTTGAGGAAGGTGAAAAAGTCCTTAGAGCCAAAGTAGATATGAGTTCACCCAATATGCATATGCGTGATCCTGTTATCTACAGAATACTCAAAGCACACCACCATAGAACAGGGGATGAATGGTGCATCTATCCAATGTACGATTTTGCACATGGGGTTTCGGACTCTATTGAAGGCATCACACACTCATTGTGTTCACTCGAATTTGAACACCACCGTCCCTTCTATGAATGGCTAAACAAACAACTAGAAATCTATGAACCCCAACAAATTGAGTTTGCTCGTCTAAACCTCAATTATACTATTATGAGCAAGCGTAAATTGCTTCAATTGGTAGAAGAAGGAGTAGTCAATGGCTGGGACGATCCTCGTATGCCCACACTTTCAGGTATGAGACGTTTGGGCTATACACCAGAGGCCATCCGCAATTTCATTGATAGAGTAGGGGTTGCCAAAAGAGAAAACATCATTGACATTGCCTTGTTAGAATTTTGTGTCAGAGAACACTTGAACAAAATAACCCCAAGAGTGATGGGGGTATTGGACCCTGTCAAATTGGTCATTACCAATTATCCAGATGACCAAGTTGAACAAATGACAGCCATCAACAATCCAGAAGATCCAGAGGGCGGCAGTCGTACACTTCCATTCTCTAAAGACTTGTACATCGAAAGAGCTGACTTTATGGAAGACCCACCCAAGAAATATTTTAGATTGGGTCCAGGTAGAATGGTACGTCTCAAAAATGCCTACATCATCGAATGCAATGATTTTGTCAAAGATGAAGCAACAGGCGAAATAACCGAAATTCATTGTACCTATATTCCCAATAGTCGAAGCGGGGAGGACATCAGTGGTTTAAAGGTGAAAGGAACCATTCATTGGGTATCCATTCCACACGCCATAGAGGTAGAAACCAGAATGTACGACCGACTATTCAATGATGAAAATCCAGATGGACACAAAGACGAAGAAGGCAACAGCATTAGTTTTATGGAGTTTTTGAATCCAGATTCATTGCATGTACAAAAAGCCTATGTCGAACCTAGTTTGGCAAGTGCGATAGCAGGTGACCGTGTACAATTTATGCGCAAAGGATATTTCTGTGTAGATCCCGATTCGACCACCGACCATCTGATATTCAACAAAACCGTCGGATTAAGAGACAGTTGGGCGAAGAAACAAAAGAAGTAATCAATACCCCCAAAATATATCCACCCGTTTCCCGTAGAGACGCACGGCCGTGCGTCTGAACAGGAAACGGGTGAAACAAAAAACGAGCGGAATAAAAATGGATAGAAGAGGAAACGGACGGAATAAAAATGGATAGAAGAGGAAACAGACGGAATAAAAATGGATAGAAGAGGAAACGGGCGGAATAAAAATGGATAGAAGAGGAAACAGACGGAATAAAAAACAGGTGGAACAAAAAAAGACAAGGAATAGTTATACAAAAGTGAGCCCCCAATAAATAACAAAACCTGTCAAAAATGAGCAATGAAAATTTGAATGAAACTTCAGAGTCATCTGACTTGTCTCCAAAAGGCATGCATATGCCAGATTTGAAAAGCCTTTTGAATCAAAACAAAGACCACAAAATAGGTCCTCAATTAACAAGCATAGAAATTCCTACTTTAAAGAATCCTTCTGAAAAACTGGACAAATACATCTTGAAAATTCAAGAACATTTGATTGAAACACATGCTGCTGTTTTGGGCTGGTTTAATGAGCCAGAGGAGATAAAACAATACAGACCCAAAAGTGGAGGATGGACCATTATAGAAATATTGGAACACATTACGTTGACAAGCCATTATTTGTTGATATTGATAGAGAAAGGGGCGAAGAAGGCATTGAAGAACATCCATAATTTGGAATTGGAAGAAGAGGTGGAAAATTACCATTTTGATTTGAGCCGTATTGATCCAATTGGAGTACATCAGTCATTTGATTGGATACGGCCAGAACACATGGAACCCACGGGTGAGGTAGAAGAGTTTAAGATAAAAATAGTGGTAATGGGCGAGTTAAGTAGGTGTTTAAATTTGTTGCGTATTTTGGAAGGCGGTGCAGGATTGTTGTACAAAACAACAATGACCGTCAATGATTTGGGCAAATTGAATGTATACGAATACATTTATTTTTTGAGCAAACACGCAGAACGCCACATCCAACAAATGGAAAAAAACAAACAAGAATTCCGTAGGGGTTGACCTGTGTGTCAACCCGAACCAAAACCACCATTAATGTAGGGGTAGGTTTTATGCCTACCCGAACCCAACCCACATTATTTGTAGGGGTAGGTTTTATGCCTACCCGAACCAAAAACGGGCGGCAGCAAAGCGTGAAGCGGATGGAAACGCCCAAAGACGAAGCACAAACAGAACCGATGCCTACGCCCGATAGCAGTGGATATGGCGGTTTATGCGTAACGGAATATACGTGATACGTAGAGACAAGGCATGCCTTGTCTCCACTAGCGTGACAGTGAATTGAAATATTTACCGCAAAAGCCATAGAAACGAATAGCGGGGGCTCCCCGAAAAGACGCAAGCCCAAAGCGTTTCGTACAAAAAATCAAATAATTCAAAATAAAACAAGCTAGTCATAAGGACTAGCTTTATTTTTATAGATAAATTAGCGATTTCAAAACCGATTGCGCCTTTAAGATGTTTTTTAATAAACGAATCGCATGAAGAATACGACGCACATAGGAATTCGACACCTCGCTGAGATTTGCGCCCAAAAAGGTGTAGATACAGTTGTGTTTTCGCCAGGCTCTCGTTGTGCCCCAATGGTGATTGCCTTTAACCGCCATCCCCAAATCAAGACCTATACCATTACAGACGAACGTTCT
>JAHDIA010000254.1 GCA_020631035.1 Chitinophagales bacterium
CGGCTCCCTTCTATTTGTTCAAGAACCACTCTCCAAAAATTGTCAAAGAACCTTATTTCTTGAGTTGAGCAAGCAATTCTTCCAGTCCTGCCTGCTCCTTTTCGATGGTGGCATTGGCGATTATGTCGAGCATAGTTTCATAGGGTTTTTGTTGTAGGGCTTTTGCCTTGAGCCAAGAGAAAAAAGCGATGGTTTGAGGCTCTTCTTTTTGGTTGACCACTACATCCAATTTGGAACGAATGGCACTAAGAAAAACCTCCTTGGTCAGCCATTTAGGATCTTGCAACATTTTGCGCCCAAAACCCAAAAAAATCTTGGCTCTTTGGTAGGTATAAGATGCCTCAAAAAGGGTTTTAAAATTGCGTTCGATGGCACGCAATAAGTTGAATGCCTGATCTATTTTACCCTCTTCGTACAAGGCTGCCAATTCGATCATTTTCTTTTTGAGCAACCACTCTTTGCCCAAGTTTTTTTCGAGGTATTTGTCGGTACATTTTCGGCAGTTCAATATTGGATGCACCTCTGAGGCTCTATTGTGAAAAATATAATGCCCTGCCAAATTGAGCCGCATATTGGCTTCGTTTTTTAGACTCATTTTGAGGTTCTTTTCTTGTAGTGTATCCTCCAGTCTTTTGATGGCTTTTGGGGCATCGCCTGTATTGTATTCGGCATGTGCTTGAAGCAGCACATAACGAGGATAAAACTCATTGTGGTGGTTGCGGTTATAGCAATAAATTGCCTCTTTAAAAATACTCAGATATTCTAGGCACTCTTCAAATCGGAGTTCACGGTATAGGGCGTGGGTAATGATGTACAAAATCTCCAGTTTGTACCAGTGATTGTGTTGGGTAAACAAATTTTTGCCCTCCACGGCATTGTATTTGCTAATGGCAAAATTGCTAAATTGTGGCAATACTTGTCGTGCCAAATAGGGGCTTCTTATCATATTTAGGATCACACACAATACACGAGGGTTTTTGCCCAAAATGACATCTAGTCCATACTCTTTGATGAGTTTGACTGTTTCCAATTCCAACAGCCCTGCCTTCCCATCAATTTTTTGGTTTTTCAATTTGAGCTTGATGACATTCATGGCAATCACTGCCCGCTGTTCTTCTTGAAAGGCTTTTTGGTTGGCTCCCCATTTGGCAATGATTTCGTCGAAGGGGTCTGCATACTGGGAGGTAGCGTGTTCGATTTGCATCAAATAAATGAAATTGAGCAAGAGCAAACGTCCGCCTTCCTTTGCCATTTTTTCTGCTTTTCGGAGGTATTTCCATGCCAGTTTGTGGGCGTTTTTCTCAAACATATAGCGACTGACAAAAGCCAAGCGCATAATGTCAGAGATGATCGTTTCGTCTTCTTGTCGTTTTCGGGCGATGAAACTGCAAAGCTGTTCCTCCAACCTTTTGCGTAGAGCATAGTAAGCGGCGGCATTGGCTGTACCATAAATTTGTTCCTGCAACTGTCCCTTTTTGTATTTTTTGTCTTGGGTCAAGAGCTTAAACAGTTGCAAATCCTTTCGTTTTTTGCTGCCATTGGGTTTGTTGAGCAAGTCTTGAAATTCCTTTTTGTCACCCTCTTCCAGCAGCAAAACCATTTCGTGCAGATTGTCCATACATTTGCTTTAGTTGTTTCTCTTTATTTTCTTCCGCACCAAAAATAAGATTTTTAATGCACATTATACTGAAAAACAATCATTTAAAATCCTACAAACAACAAAATACAAGTCAGTTTTCTAGAAAAAATGGTTTGATGTTCTAGTATATTTCGGTGAACTTTGCAGCGATTCTACCAATGAAAGCACAACGCATGCTCCCAGCTTGATCTGCCCTCCGCCCAGGGCAGATTTTTTTGTGTAGAAGCGACGGAGGACAAAACATGCCCAATACGCCCGATTGAAGCATGTACCATGTACAGCAGAAAGCGGGGCCTCAACTTGCAAACGAAGCCCCAACGTTCCGTCCTATTTCATTTCCTTCACTTTTTCTTGTAACCAAACCCTTTCGCTCAAAAGTTGTGTTGTTGCAATTTCTTCTAGCAATATTTGTTTATCTTTGGTGTAGTTGGGGTCTGCACTTTTCTTTATGATCTTTTTTAATGTGTTGATAAGGTTAAGGCTGCTATTGTAAAAATTGGGAGAAATGGCTCCTTGTTGGCGGCTTAGATACATTTCTGTGGCATGAATCAGGCTGTCTAATGCCTCTATCTGTTTCAATTCAAAATAGGTTTTACACCTCAATATTTTGTGTTCGATTTGTTGTATTTTGTCTTTTTTCACCTGGTCTAGTTTGAGTAAAAAATCCAATGTTTCCTCAAAGCTCTCTTTGTAGAAATGGACCTCCGCTAGAGAGTAATTTACCATAAATGTTCTTTTCTTTTTTGGAATGTGTACTTGATTTTCCAAAATAAATTGCTCTGTCCAATCCAATTTACCCAAACGCAAACCTGCCACTACCATATTTCTAAAATGTTGGAAGGGAGCAAACAAACCGTTCTCCAACAACACCTCTTTCTCTAGCATATAGAGATACCACTCGAATACCTCATTTAAATAATTATTTCCTTGTCCCTTCTTCATCATCCGACTGTAGTAATTGACAACGGCTGTAAAAATCTGTCTCAATTCGCCCTTGTCTATTTTGTCTCCATAAGTTTCCAATGCTTTTTTTAGATTGAGATAATGTTTTTGCACATCCTCCTGTCTGTCGAGCTGCTCGCTCTTTAGCAATAAATACAAATTGTAGTAAAATTGAAGAAGCGGAATATTTTGCAAAAGAGCTTCTCCATCTTCGAGATAGGTCAAAATGTATTTCAGTAACAAGTCTTCTTCTATTTGGTCTTCATTTACTATGGCTTGTTGCCTATTCAATAAGGTACAGGCAAAACGCACCTTCTCTATTAAGTAATAAACATCCAAATGTTGTATGACATTCAGCAATTTGACATTGTCTGACAATCGCCCTTTCCGATTGACTTCAAAAGCATAGTCCTGAATTGCCAATTCAAACATACGTTTGTACTGATCTACACCTTTTTGAGCATTTTTATTTAACTCTTTCCCACTTCGCTCCAATTCTTTCCCAAAAGATTCGTCCAGTTGTTTTTGAGTCAATATCTGTAAGAGCAAGTCTGTTTGTACATTGCCGTTTTGCTTCAAGGCTTCCAAGCGAAGAAAGTCCTCTAGTAGTTTTTTCAATTCTGTTTTACAACTGTCTAATTTGGCTTTTTTATAAGCTTCATTCTTGTATAAGCATTTAAAAGCATTGTGCGTATTACAACTTTTTTGCTCAAAATTGGGGTGGTATTTTTGTAAAAACTTAACAAAATGGACCAGACGTTCCTTTTTGTTAAAATAGGGTGAACGAACAAAATCATAAAAATTTCCCACATCTTTTTTGGACAGTACTGCCAGTATATCCATCACTTTGCCCGTCAGTATTTCTTTTTTATCACTCATAATTAATTTTATTCTCTTGGTTTTAAGTCAAAAAAACGTCCTCATTTTCTCAAGTTTTGTTTTTTTTTGTGAACAAACAAAATCAAACATAAATCACTGAAAAACAAATAAATACAAATACAAAAAACAACAACACATCTGTATTTTTGTCATTTTCAGTTCAAAAAACCTACTCAAAATGTGATTGATTTCTCTCTCTTCTTAGCCGAATATTGTGATATGTTTTGCAACTAGGTATATCTGATCTATCAGATAACCAATAAAAATACCATTTTCTCTGCAAAACTAGGCAGCAAATAACCGATTTGCTTGTATTAAAAATTTATTAAAACAAATACTATGAAAACAACTTTACCACTCTTTGACAATATAAAAGTCGAACCCACCAATTGCAATGAAGAAGATGACGATTGCGCCGAAAGAGTACTCAATGGGCAATTTACCAACAACCTAAATAACTTTGACCTTAATACACATGGTTCTAGTGCTTACTGGTACCACAACGGAGGAGGAAGCAAGTATGCCAGTATCAAAATCACCAATGGAACGACTACCAATTGGAGAGTGCAAGTTGTTCAAAAAGGCATAACACTCCAACAAGGTCATACTTATACTGTACGCTTTAGAGCAAAGGCAGATGCTTACAAAAACATCTATATTAGCACCTCCAACGCTCCTGACAACATCTCTTATGGATACAAAAGTTTTAACATTGCCAACTACTGGAAAGACTATGAATTCACTTTCGATATGACTCATGCAACAGACAACAATTGTCGATTAAACTTCAGTATTGGAGGCAACAATACAGCCATTCGTTTAGACGATATTAGCATAACCAAAAGTGACTGCCCTAGTAGTTATAGATACGATTCTACATTTGAAGACTTGGAAGCAGATTTTGTTACACAATACAAAAATCCCTTTACGACCAATATCCAACTTAGGATCAAGAACCCCATACAAGAAAATGCCATTGTAAGTGTGTACAATACAATGGGGCAACAAATCCTTACACAAGAGATTCAAACAAATCAAGACATACAAATCCCTGCCAATAATTTAAACAATGGAATTTATATCTTAAAAGTACAAGTAGGTTTTGAAGAGAAAACATACAAACTTTTAAAACAGTAAAAATGTTATACACAATACTTCCTATTCCCAGATAAATCAATTTATATAAACAAGCATTGCTACTTAGTACACTGTAAATTAAATAAATTGATGTTTTTGGGCAATGAATTTTTGTTCTATACAAAGAACGCACGGAGCCTGGTAGCCATAGCTACCAAAGGCGAGTACGAGATGCAGTATAGGACGAAAAGATGCATACAAAATGTATAGAGATTTAATTTACACAGTACTTCGGTAGCTTTGCTTGCTTTATTTATTATGGGGCAATGTGCGTGGTACATGGCTGCGTTCACGCTGGTTATCGGGCGCATGCTTTGGGCTGCGTCGTAAATTGCATCCACCCGCTTCGTCCAACGCTTTTATCAATTCAAAAACAATTTTGCCAACAATATCCGATACAATGAAAGTGTTTATATTCCATACATAAATCTCCAATTTATGAGGAGGACAACGAATTCACCATCGACTATCATTTCCCCATTTTTGTCTTTTTTCATAAATATTTTATACATATGTGGGATAACTAAAACCTAAGTTCCAAAAACAGAGGCATTTAACTATTTCATCTTTTTTTCTTTCGCTTTGTCGCCTCATTTTTTTTTGATATTCTAATTATTTTACTTATCTTTTCACATAACTAATTATGAAAACCAATTATGAGAAATGCACTACCCACCCTAGACGTTCGTATTTTCATTGTAGGATTACTATGTTTTTTTTGCACATACTCTGCTCATACTCAAGTTATTGACACCTTTTTTGTTACCAATACCAATTCTTTTGGAAATGGTTCCTTTGCCCAAGCCATTTTTGACGCCAATCAAAATCCCTCTCCCAATGCTGATTCTGTAGAAATTCACTTTGACATTCCAGGTACTGGTCCTCACTTTATTGAAGTAAATGAAGTGGAAATTGCTTCTATGGGAACTAGTTTTGATGAGTATTATACACTATACCAAAACAGTGTTCGAATTGATGGGACAACCCAAGAAGGTTATACACCAGAAAACCCCAATATTGTCATTCATAGAGTTGAACAACTGGACACCATTGGTTTATTTCTTAGAGGTGATTTTAATACCATTACAGGATTGATGTTTAAAAACTTTGAGCAATGCATTAATTCTTGGAATATTTCTAATTTTAATATTTTCAATAATGTATTTGTCAGAGATTCTCTTTTTGCCGAACACATCATCACTGCTGAGGGAGAAGTCATACTCCAAAACTCTTTTGAATTCCCTTATGGTATTGCACTATGGGTAGGTAGTAGTTCAGATGCGGGCAATGGCATTGTAAGCAATAATACCGTACGTGGTTTTCACCGAGGCATGCATTTCAATAGGGGTAGAAATTACCTCATTCAGAACAATGCTGTATATGAGAACTCCCGAGGGATTACATTGCGCATTACCAAAGATGCCATCATTGAAAACAATAAAATAGGGACCGATTTTGCTGAACAAGTCAATACTGGCAATTACATTTGTGGCATCAAATTGGAAGGCAGTCTTGTTGGTATAGACATTCGAGACAATCTCTTTATTGGTCCCAATCCCGATGCCTTGCTTACGACTTCTGGCAATTCAGGTATTTTATTTGATTATGGTAACAACTCAACTTCGGTTCCACCAAGAGACATTTACATTTACAACAACTGCTTTGGCTTAGCCAATTGCTTTGACAACAATCTGGTAGCAAGCGATTACGAAAATGCCCAATCTTATCATTATGGTTTAAAAATAGATATCGGACATAAAATCAATGTAGGGACAGAGCGCAGCAATAATGCCAATATTCCTTCATTGGCAGGAAAGAATATTTTTGCCAATACTGTTACTGCCATCATTGCTCAAGCCGAGGTAGACTCTTTGCTTGTTTACAATAATGAATTTTTCTGCAATGATGAATTACTTAGTTTTGAGGATGGCGTCAATCAAAACAATCCCGATCCTCCCACTATTGGCAATGTGGGCTACAATTTTAGTCAAAACAATATGAGTATATCTGGTATGAGTGAACCCAATACCATTGTACAAATATTTGCCTACAATCCATATTTATGCAATGACAGTGTTCCCAACCCCAATGTTTATTTGGGAACAACACTTGCCACTACCAATGGTAACTGGCAACTTAATCTTAGTGCCAATCGCTATTACAAACATTTTTTTGCATCAGCTAGTCAATTCAATCTTAATGCTACTTCTGTATTTTCTGATAATTACGACTACAACATTTGCAATGGTGATGACAATATTTGTGTATGGCCAGGCGATGCTTACAATGATGGAACGGTTGACCACAAAGACCTCCTACCCATTGGTTTGTTTTATGGTGTGAGTGGTCCTCCTAGAATTAATGCAAATATTAATTGGCTCCCTCACCCAGCCGAAACTTGGGGCAACAACACTTTGGCAGATGAAGCCTATGCGGACTGTGACGGCAATGGCACCATAGACGAAGCAGATATAGATGCCATTTATGAAAATTGTGGAAATACCCACATTCCTAGCTATTCCAATTTGGACTATGTTCAAGAAGGCAATGTACGTGTTCGTGCTCTTTTGCCTGAGCGAATTTTTGATAGGGAAATTGTTAACATTCCCATTGTAATAGAAAGCGATGCACCCGTTGATTTGTATGGGCTTGCTTTTAGCATAATACTTAAAGCCAAGGATTCATCAGAATATATACTTCCCAATATTGCGATTCCCGACTCTACTTCTACGCTTGACTATCCCTTTGTTGCTTATGACAATTCTGTGGTTGGTACATTGGGAAATGATTTAATAGAAGTGAATAAAGTTTTTGTAGATAGTATTTCCAATCAAAAACATGCTAGATGGGACATTGCCTTTAGCAAAATAGATCAGAAAAATGCGAGCATTGATGGTGGTACATTGGTCGAACTCAATGCAGTGATGTGTATTATGGAAATAGGCCCCTTTGGTATCTTGGTAAAAGACCCTGAACAAAAAATTGAAGTCATTATAGAAGACATAGTGATGAGCAGTAGAGATGGCGTTTTGTATACTGGTCAAGGCGATACCAGTCGGATAACTATGTTGGCAGAGGCTTTGCCCCCAGTGGCATGCGAGGACAGTAATATTTTGTTCAATCCCTCCAATCAAACTTTGAAAGTGTATATGTACGATTCAAATACAGACAAAAAAAGCATTAAAATATACAATCTAAACGGCAATGCCATTTACAATCAGAGCGTTCCACTTGACCAAAACCAGGTAGACATTCCCCTAAGCTATTTTCAAAGCGGTATTTACGTCATCAATGTCAATGGTGGGGAGTGTGTGATGCGGTGGGGGAAGTACTAGCTGTATATAAACTAAACTAAAAACCAAACTAAAAACCCAATGCCCTCAAAAACCCCAGAACACGTACTAGAAATCATAGAAGAATGTAAGAAAACACAAAGCAAAACAATTGACCTCAGCAGACTATATTTTCTGTTAACAGACTTATATACTCCGCCCATTGTTTGGGGCTATATGCAGCACCATTTGTCACTATCTCAAAGAAGCTCAATACATATGCCTCTGCTGATATTTTATTAGGGGAG
>JAHDIA010000255.1 GCA_020631035.1 Chitinophagales bacterium
TTACTCAACTTCTGTTTTAATCACTGATTGAATACACAATTCTTCATATTGAACGTCGTCTATTCTCGAAGGCGCGTCAATCATAACATCTCTTCCAGAATTGTTTTTAGGGAAGGCGATGAAATCTCTGATCGCATCAGCTCCACCCATCAATTGACACATACGGTCAAAACCAAACGCCAATCCTGCGTGAGGTGGGGCACCATATTCAAAGGCTCCCATCAAGAAACCAAATTTCTCAACCGACTCTTCCTCTGACATTCCCAACAACTCAAACACTCGCTCCTGTAAACCTCTATCATGTATCCTAACCGAACCTCCACCTATTTCAGTTCCATTTAAAACCATATCGTAGGCATTTGCTCTCACTTCACCTGGAGCCGTATCCATTTTGTCGAAGTCCTCCACTTTGGGTGAGGTAAATGGGTGGTGACGCGCAACCCAACGTTCTTCCTCTTCTGCCCATTCCAATAGTGGAAAGTCAACAACCCACAAGAATTTGTAATCATCCTTTTTGCGGAGTCCCAACTGATTGCCCATTTCCAAACGCAATTCGTTGAGCTGCTTGCGGGCTTTTTCTGTTTTTCCAGAAATGACCAACAACAAATCACCTGGCTTTGCACCCATTTTGTCCGCCCAAGTTTTGAGCGCATCTTGGTCAAAGAACTTATCAACCGACGATTTGAAAGAACCATCTTCATTGCACTTCACATAGACCAAACCTTTTGCTCCAATCTGTGGACGCTTGACAAAATCGGTCAAAGCATCCAATTGCTTGCGGCTATAAGTCGCACAGCCCTCTGCGCAAATTCCAACCACTAATTCGGCATCATCAAATACTTTAAAGCCTTTGTTTTGAGCGACATCGTTCAATTCTGTAAAAGTCATCCCAAAACGAATGTCAGGTTTGTCGCAACCATATAGACGCATTGCCTCAGCATAAGTCATTCGAGGCACTTCGGGTACATCAATGCCGTGAACATATTTCATCAAGTGACGCATCATTCCTTCAAAGGTATTCAGAATATCTTCTTGTTCTACAAACGCCATTTCGCAATCTATTTGGGTAAACTCTGGCTGGCGGTCGGCACGAAGGTCCTCATCTCTAAAGCAACGCACAATTTGGTAGTAGCGGTCGTAACCTGCCACCATCAACAATTGCTTAAAGGTTTGTGGAGATTGAGGAAGAGCATAAAACTGTCCTGGATTCATACGAGAAGGCACCACAAAATCTCTCGCTCCTTCAGGTGTAGAGCGAATCAAGAAAGGCGTTTCGATTTCTAGGAAGCCCATCTCATTCAAATAACGTCTAGATTCTTGCGCAACACGGTGACGCAACATAATGTTTTCTTGTACAACTGGACGACGCAAATCGAGGTAACGGTATTTCATACGTACATCCTCTCCCCCATCGCTTTCGTTTTCGATGGTAAAAGGTGGTGTTTTGGCTGCATTGAGCACACTCATTTCCGATACGATCACCTCAATGTCCCCCGTATTCATTTTAGGGTTTTTGCTCATTCGTTCCTTCACTTCCCCTTTTGCCTGAATCACAAACTCACGACCCAATTTTTTCGCCTGATCACACAAATCGGCGTCCTGCTCATTGTTAAAAACCAATTGGGTAATGCCGTAGCGATCTCGCAAATCTACGAATACCATACCACCTAATTCTCTGGTTCTTTGCACCCATCCAGCGAGGGTGGTTTCGTTTCCTGCGTGTTCCAAACGCAGTTCACCGCAGTTGTGTGTTCTGTACATTTTAATTTTAATTTTGAATTAAAAATTTAAAATTGAAGATTCCCAAACATTGAATCTCAATTTTTGAATCTTGAATTGTATTTATTAGATTCTTCTATAATTTATTATGATTCTTTTTCAATTTTTGGAGCAAAGGTTTTGTCTTTCATCGCTACTGATTTGCCTAAACGTCGGACCGCTGCTATCCGCTTTTACTCCTCGTATTGGACCAGGCACAAGACACTGCCCCTACTGTGGGGTAACCGCTGCTATCAGGGCTATTTTAGAAGGTTCAGTCACATTCACAGAAAATCAATCTCAAATCTTGAATTTTCAGTTTTGAATCTTCAATTTTCAATTTTGAATCTTCAATCCTCCCAAAATCGAACGCAAAAGTAAGCAATCTGTTACAGCTTTGAAACCCCAAAAAGCAATAAATGATTCACCTTACTACATTCTTTTTCTCAGAATCGAGTCGAATGAGGATAAAAATGAGCAAACTAAAGCCCAAAAAGGAGGAACCACCGTAGCTAATGAGTGGTAAGGGAATACCAATCACAGGAGCCAAACCAATGGTCATCGCAATATTGATGAGGAAATGAAAGAAGAAAATAGAGGCTACCGCATAAGCAAAGATGCGGGTAAACTTCGACTTTTGCCGTTCGGCTATCACGACTATGCGAAACAATAGACAAAAGAACAAGCCAATAAGAATCAAGCTTCCCATAAAGCCAAACTCTTCCCCTATGTTGCAAAAGATAAAATCGGTATCAACTTCGGGCACAAAACCACTGCGGACATAGGTTCCATTGAGATAGCCCTTGCCTGTCCAACCGCCCGAACCGATGGCAATTTTGGATTGTTCCAAGTTGTACCCCGCCCCACGTGGGTCTTTGATGATGTTGAGCAATACCAAAATTCTTTTAAGCTGGTATCCTTCGAGAAAAGTCTGACAAATGGATGCCACTGTTTGCACATAAGCAGCTGCTAAAGAAAAAACCGATGCAAACAAAAATGCTTGATTTCTCATTCTAAAATAGAGGAAGAAGAAGAACACACAAGCAACTCCCAAAAATCCCAACAAATAAAAATCTTCTACAAAATTGGCTACAAGCACTACCGAAGCAAAAAAGGCAATGAGTCCCGCAATGTTTGCCCACTGCTTCCAAAAATACAAAGCAGAAATAACAGACATCAATATACCTCCACCTATTGCCAATGGCTTAAAACCGCTTCGGGTAATATCGAGGGTAACAGGATCAAATTGGGTAAAAACAAGTGTCAGTACAAAGAGAGCAATCACCGAGGCATAGGTAATAAGAAACCAAGGAGACAAACCTTCTCGAAACAAGACCAAAATAAAGGAGGTATAGACCAGAGCTGTACCAGCGTCACTTTGCAATAAAATGAGTCCCATGGGTATGGCTATGATGGCAGCCGTTATCAAAAAGTCCTTGGTCTTTTGGACATTTACATTAAAATCGCTCAGATAGTAGGCGACCATTAAGGCAGTACCCACCTTGGCAATTTCGGAGGGTTGAAATCGTAGGGGACCTAATTGAAACCAAGATTGGGACCCACTGATTTCTACCCCAAAGATGAGGACTGCAATCAGTAGAAGAACTGAAATGATGTATAAAATGGGACTGATGTTGATGTAAAACTTTCTATCAAATAACTGTACAACCAAAATGAGAATAAAGCTCATCACCACCCAGGCCATTTGCTTTCCTATTTGAAAATCTAGGAAGTTGCTCCAAGTAATTTGTTGTTCAGGATTGTAATTGGAAGTATATACTGCGGCCACCCCAACAGCTACCAATAAAAAATACAGTAATACCGTGAGCCAATCTGTCCTTTTCTTGCTTGTTGGTCTACCAAAGCTCATTCTTCTTTTTTCTTTTTGGGTTCAATCAGATTTGTCTCTAATAGTTTTTGTTCTCTCCATTTGCTTTTGTTGCAAATGGTGTCATTGAGGTATTGTTCAATCATCAGTGTTGAAATAGGTGCCGCAAAGGTAGATCCATATCCAGCATTTTCGACCACTGCTGCAATGGCTATTTTGGGATTGTCTTTGGGAGCAAAACAGATAAAGATGGAGTGATCGTCTCCATGGGGATTTTCCGCTGTACCTGTTTTACCACAAATGTCTATTCCTTCTACTGAGGACCATTTTCCTGTTCCACTTACCATCACCTGTTCCATCCCATCGGCTATGGTTTCGAAATGACTTCTGTCAATAGAAATTGTCTTGGGTTTGGGACGGCTCATATTGCGGACAATGTGGGGATACTGATACACTCCTCTATTGGCAACAATGCTCATATAATTGGCCAAATGCAGTGGCGTAATGGCAAACTCTCCCTGTCCTATACTCAAAGAAATGATGGTACTCGACTTCCAATGCCAATAGTCAGTATTGTATATTCGGTTGTAATATTCCACTGTTGGGATGGTTCCTTTCACCATTCCTGGCAAGCCAATATCAAGCGTTTCCCCCAATCCAAACTCTCGCAAATATTTTACCCACTTAGCAAGTGATTTCTCTTCATTTTCGTAGGATGGATTGTCGATGGTCCGTTTGAAAACTTCGCAGAAATAAGGATTACAAGATTGTTCAATGGCACAATATATATTGCTACAAGAAGGGTGACCATGCGAACACTTCACCCCACGATTGCCAACAGGATAATACCCTCCACACCTTGCATAAGAATTGGCATGAATGACCCCTTCTTGTAATCCAATCAGTGCTACCAAAGGTTTGAGAGTGGAGCCAGGTGGATAGGTTGCAGTGATACAACGATTCAACTGTCTTTTAAGGGAGTCCCTATTGAGCATTTTCATATTTTCGCCTCTATCTCGTCCTGTCAACAAAGAAGGATTGTAAGACGGGCTACTCACCATTGTCAAAATTTCTCCAGTAGAAGGTTCTATGGCAATCACACTGCCAATTTTGTTCTGCATCAATTTTTCAGCATACTCTTGCAAGGGAATGTCAATGGTTAAATTGAGACTTTGCCCTTGTTCTGCGGGTACATCTTTACTCCCTGCTTTGTAACTCTCTTTTTCTCTGTTAAAGGCATCTACTGTCACATATTTTTCTCCTTTGATGCCCCTCAACTGATCCTCAAAGCCACGTTCTACCCCACTGATTCCAATGTAATCGCCTAAGGCATAATACTTGGAGGTATCTAATAGGCTTTGACTGACTTCACCCAAATAGCCATAGACGTGTGGTGCCCCTCTTGTATGATAAGACCGAATGGTACGAACTTGGGTAAAATAACCTGGATATTGATAAAGGTATTCTTGTGCTTTGGCGTAAACACGCGGCGATATTTGTTTTAAAAAGACAGAGGGTTTGTAACGAGAGTACTTCCGTGTCTTTTTCATATTTTCTTCAAAAGTGACAACGTCTATGTTGAACAATTCACAAAATTTAAGGGTATCCATTTCTTTGGGCACATCCTTGGGAATGATCATCAAATCATAAATAGGTTGGTTGTCTACCAATAAAATACTGTTACGATCGTAAATGAGTCCTCTTGCTGGATAAGTTGTTTTTTTGCGAATGTAATTGCTATCGGCCAAATCTTTGTATGAAGGATCTTGAACCTGTAGCACAAACAAGCGAAACAACAGTGTCAAAGAGAAGAAGAGAAAAACTCCTAAAACCACATATTTCCTAGAGTCAAACTGCATGCATTAATTTCCCACTTGATTTTATTGATTTTTATAAAAAATACTTCTCTTATTTAAACTAACTGAATTGAAATGCTATTGCTTTGGAACAGTAATAAACTGATACAACATCATTAAAAAAACGGAGACCAGCGTACTCACTCCTATCTTTGCTAGAGTGGACAACACATATTCAAAGCTACTCGCCTCTATAAAAAACAATACCAGATGGTGCAACAAAACCCCCAGTCCAATGTATATGATGCTCCAATTAAATCCCATAATCGCCATCACTGGTTTTTGTTCAGGCTCATAGCCTCCTGCTGGTGCATTTAATTGCATTATACCTCGTCTGATAAACGCCAACCATACACTGGCTGCTGCGTGGAAACCAATTGTATTGGCATAAATATCAATCAATAAACCAAGAAAAAAAGCCAACACCATTTCCAGCCATCTAGGCGTCTCAAAAGGCAACAATAAAATGATTAAAGGATAAATAAAGGGATATACAAAATTGTGTAATTCAATTTCGTTTAATACCAGAATTTGGATCAATAAAAGTACCAAAAACCTTGTTGCATTTACAAATATTACATTATTCATTGATGTTGTTACTTTCTAAAGCTCGTACTTCGTCTCTGTCTTTAAAATCAATTACATAAACGTGTTCAATTTTTCTAAAAATGGTAGACAACTGTAACTGAATGGTATGAAAGTTACTACCAGGTTCTCTGTCAACATTTTCTACTGTTCCAACCATAATGTCTTCTGGAAAAAAATCAGAATAACCACTGGTTACAATTGTATCTCCTGGCACAACTGATACATTGGTTGGTATATCTTTCAAATAAGCTAAAAACTCATTTTTCCCATCCCAAATCAACGAACCAAAATGACTATTCTTTTTGAGTAGCGCACTAATCCGACTCTCTTTGTGTAACACAGTCATTACGGTTGCATAATTGGCCGAAGTTTTGTGTACAATCCCCACCACTCCATTGGGACCCATTACCCCCATTTGTGGAAACACGCCTTGATTCTCACCTTTGTTGATGGTCAAATAGTTGTGTAACTTCAAGGTTGTTTTGTTGATGATTTTAGCAGGAATGAATTTGTACAGTTTTCTGGTACTTGCAGTATCCACTGTTGTACCTTTCCATATAGAGGGAGCCATCCCTTCTTCTATCAAACAGGAATCTTCGGTATAAATATATCTTACTTGTCCTGTTCCATTGTGCAACTGTTCAAGCAAAGCAGCATTTTGCTCTGACAATTCTGTATTTTGATTGGTCAAAGAAAAATAGTCTGTTACTGAACTTTTGGCATTGAGTACATTGGCTGATAGGAAACCTGCAGAACTAAGAAATCTAGTACGTTGAAAATGATTGAAACGTATGATTAATATAGCACATACTACTTCTAGGGCAATGAATACAAAAAAGCCATAATATTTTGCCAAAAATAAGAAGAGGTTGCGCATAACATAGTTTGTTTACTGCAAAGGTATTTAATAGACGGCTGATTATGGATTTTCAATCAACAATATTTCAATTTTATATTCATTTATTACAAATAAAATTCAGAAGTCAATAATTTTGTGTTCCTCTAGAATTTTTTGAAGCATAAAATTATTGTACATATGGAAATCAATCAGGATTTGATAAATAAATTGGCAAAGCTCGCCCGTTTGGAATTTGATGAATCTGCTCAAGAGGCCATTCAGTCAGATTTAAAACAAATGATCGCCTTTGTAGAAAAAATCAATGAACTGGATACCAGTCAGCTTGAACCCTTGATGCATATGGCAGAACAAAACAATGTGTTTAGGACCGACAAAGTTCGCCAACTCAACAGCAAAGAAGCAGCTTTAAAAAATGCTCCACTCAAAAACGAAGACTTTGTAAAGGTCTTAAAAGTTTTGAAAAAATAAGTATCTTGAGTGAGCCATAAGCACACATTATGAAAAAAATCATTGAATTAAAAAATCTCCAAAAATTTTACCAAATGGGGCAAATTACCATCAAAGCTCTCAATGGTATTGATTTGGATATTTACAAAAATGAATATGTGGCACTTATGGGTCCCTCAGGTTCAGGCAAATCTACCCTTATGAATATGTTGGGTTGCCTGGATACTCCTAGTGATGGTATCTACATTTTAAATGACCAAATGGTATCTGACTTATCAGATGATGAATTGGCTGAAATTCGCAACAAAGAGATTGGTTTTGTTTTTCAAACCTTTAATTTGTTGCCTCGCTTGTCGGCCATCGAAAATGTAGCAATGCCTTTGATTTATGCTGGAATGAGCAAAAACAAACGCTTAGACCGTTCAGAAGAGTTACTGACAGCAGTTGGCTTAGGCGACCGATTGGACCACAAACCCAACGAAATGTCGGGTGGTCAAAGACAAAGAGTCGCCATCGCCAGAGCATTGGTCAACAAACCGTCCATCATTTTGGCAGATGAGCCAACAGGGAACCTAGATAGTAAAACCTCAGATGAAATCATCCGCATTTTTACAGACATTCATAGTCAGGGCAATACGGTTATCTTAGTAACCCACGAAGAGGAAGTTGCCCAACATGCTCATAGAATTGTACGCCTCAAAGATGGTATAGTAGATTCAGATAAAAGAATCAAATAAGAGTATGTTTAGATTTTCAAAATCAGCTAAAAAATGCGTCTTTTGTGCCAATTTTGCAGCTATTTTTTGCTCAATAGCTCTGCTATTAAGCGCAAAATGAG
>JAHDIA010000256.1 GCA_020631035.1 Chitinophagales bacterium
CTGTCCATTTTTAAAGAGGAAGAAATGGTGTTTGAATATGGCGACCAACAAAAAGCGACTTCATTGTTTAAAGTAGAATCTTTTGAAGTAGGAAATGAACAATTGCATTTCAAATTGTTTGTAGAACCTACCCAATGCAAGCCAGCGGCGGCGGCAGCAGCGAATTGTTGTGGAGAAACAAGTGAGGCAAAAATTTCGTGTTGTTAATGAACGATAGTCTAGTAATAAACGTTCGTGTATAAAGTGTGAACAATGGGAAACGAATGATTACTTGTTCGTTTCTTATTGTTGAAAATGAAGATGCAAAATTAATTATATGGCAGAATTACAAAAAATTCGGATTGACAAATGGCTGTGGTCAGTAAGGGTGTTTAAAACCCGTTCGCAAGCAACCGATGCGTGCAATGCTGGCAAGGTAAAAGTCAATGATGTGAGTGTCAAACCATCTCGTAAATTGAGTGTAGGTGAAACCGTCAATGTACGCAAAGGACCGCTGACCATAGTTTACAAAGTGGAGAAACTGATTGAAAAAAGAGTTTCGGCTACTTTGGCGGCAGAGTGCTTTGTAGACCTATCCCCACCACCACCACCCAAGCCCATCTTCTCAAAAAAAGATGCTGTCTTTTATGATTTACCTGTAGCTTACCGCAAGCGTGGAGCAGGTAGACCAACCAAAAAAGAAAGACGGGATTTGGACAAATTGAAAGATGATTTTGAGGACGACTGGGACGACATCTAAAAGATTCGTTCAGTTTGATTGTTAAATCTAAAACCCCAGCCCAAGAGTTATGAAAGTCTTAAAGCCCAAAGAATGTAAAATTACGGTATCCGATGCCTTGAGTCAACTCAAGACATCGGATAAGCCGTTTAAAGAATTGTTTAAACACGGTAGTTTATCAGTAGAAATTTACAAACCTGAAAAAGTGGACTTGCAAACGCCCCACACCAGAGATGAAATATATGTGGTGACTGCTGGCGAAGGTACTTTCTTTTTGGATGGAGAGCGTATGTCTTTCCAAACGGGAGATTTTTTGTTTGTTCCAGCTGGAATTGAACACCGCTTCGAGGGTTTCTCAGATGACTTTTCGACTTGGGTATTTTTCTATGGTCCCGAAGGTGGTGAAGCGAATCAATAAACCCAGGAGATATTAAAACAAAATGAAAAAAGAAAAACAATACCAATGTGTGGGCTGTGCTTTTTACGATGAATTGGAAATGTATGCTACTTTGAAAAAAATGGTCGGCATTGAATATGTGGATGCCAATGGAACCACTGAAAGTATAAAAACAATCATCAAAGATATTTTGACCAAAAAAGACAAAGCAGAGTACTTGGTGACGAATGAAGGATTGGAAATTCGTTTGGATAAAATTTTGTCAGTCGTAGAAGTTTCGGATGTCGATTGATTTTACAATGACTGAAGATAACTTGAAAAACCATTAGGATAACATTCTTCCCATTCCTCCCGCAACATTCCATAGCCCACAGAATCATAATATTCCCCTTTGACAATACGGGCTTTTCGAAAACGAGCCTCTAAGGTATAGCCTAATTTCTCCGCTAACTTCATCATTCCGATATTCCCTGACCAAGAACGCAAATCGAGGCGTGCTACTTGAGGAAATTCATCCAATAAATATTGATTCCACAAACCCAATGCTTCAAAGCCAATTCCCTTGCCCCAATATTGCTCATCACAAATGACAATGCCATTGGACATCCAATTGGTTTCTTTACTAGTCCAATACCAACTCACACTCCCTAAAAAATCATTACTGACTTTTTCGGCAATGACAAGGCGATTTCTAGGCAGAGGGAATAGGTGCTTAGTGATTTTTTTCTTAATGTTTTGTAGATATATTTCTACCTCTTCCGCACTCTGTTTGGCATAATAAGGCGCGTCCAAATCCATCCATTTAGGATGCCCACTGGTCCAATGACGATAAATTGGGAAGTCTTTCTCCTGCCAGTCCCTCAATCGAATAGTGGGGCCTTCGATATTTATGCTTTTTTCTATAGCGACTAATTTTTGAATATTTCTAATATAGAACTTACAAACCCTATTGTATTTTTGGGTTTAAAAACGCTAAGTAATCTTAAATTTTCAATCCTAAATTTTTAATATCTCTCCAATCAATACCACGCTCCTTCCGCAATCAACTGAACCTTGCCACCAATATTGATTTCATAATCTTCTTCACTTATTTTCGTACCATTGTGTTTCAGTAAAGATGGACGATTCATTTCATAACCTTGCTCTACATTTATGGCAATAGAGGATTTGCCAAAATAATTGTATTTTAACAAATAAGCAAGTAGACAGCCATTGGCACTACCTGTTGCAGCATCTTCGACGACACCTAGCTCCTCTGCAAACATTCGAGCATTCAAATCATTTTCTTTATTGTAAGTTTCGGGGGAAAAAACCAAAACTGCTCTAGCCAGACTTTCCTCTTTTTCTACGTGGATCATCAATTTGTCTAAATCCACCTTGGAGCGTTTTACCGCATTCAAGTTTTTAAGCGGGACAATTAAAAATGGCAAGCCTGTTGAAATTTCTGCAATGGGGAAACGAGTATCAAAATCATCTTCAATCAATCCGAGTGTTTCATCAAGAGAGTCAACAGGGAACTCTTGCCCAAAGATGGGATTGATTTGTTGCATCCAGAAATAGTCCTCTTCGATACTCACTTTGATTTGTCCAACCTTTAAGTTCAGAATGACCTCTTTGTTCTCTGAGTTTTCTAACATTTTGTGAATAACAAAGGCTGTCCCAAGTGTTGGGTGACCTGCAAAAGGCACTTCTTCAGCAGGAGTGAAAATCCGTACTTCATATCCGCCATCCTCTTGTTTGTCAGACAAAATAAAGGTGGTTTCAGCATAATTGACTTCAAAGGCAATCTGCTGCATTTCCTCGTTTGTTATCCCTTCTGGTTTTACAAAAACAGCGAGTTGATTACCTGCATATTTTTGTTCGGCAAACACATCTAATATATAAAAAGGAAGCTTTCTCATAACTTTTTCAAATTTAAATCATAAATATCGGGGTAAAAATTTAGACTTCCTAAAAAATCCCTTAGACTTAACAAAAAAGCCACACTATTTGCCTATCTTGAAACCAAAATACCACACAAATGAAAATCGTGTTGCTCATCCTTAAAATACTACTTGGTCTTGCCCTTTTAATTGGTTTGATTTTAGGTGGAATCATCTTATATGCTATGTTGACCGACTTTAAACCAGAGGAAAAAATGACAGTGGAACATTTAGGGACGTCGAACAAAACGCTTGATAAAAATGAAGTTTCCTTACTTGTTTGGAACATAGGCTATTGTGGATTAGGAGCCGAAATGGACTTTTTTTACGATGGAGGCAAAATGGTGCGTCCAAGTAAGGATTTGGTGAGCAAATACTATGCTGGTGTGGAAAAGACTTTGAGCAAATACAAAAACACCGACTTTATACTGCTCCAAGAAGTGGATATGGGTTCTAAACGGAGCCACTATCTAAATGAAGCTGAAGGCATTGCCAAATCTTTGCCACAAATGAATCATGCTTTTGGAGTCAATTACGATGTTAAATTTGTGCCTTTGCCATTTACTGATCCAATGGGTAGGGTCAAAAGTGGATTGCAGAGCCTTAGCCCTTACAAATCAACCGAAAATACCCGCTATCAATTTCCAGGGAATTTCAGTTTTCCCAAAGGCTTGTTTTTCTTGGATCGTTGCTTTCTACTACAACGTTTCCCACTCAACAATGGAAAAGAACTCATCGTCATCAATACCCACAACTCCGCTTATGACGACGGAAGTCTCAAGGCCAAACAAATGGAGTACCTCAAAAAAGTTTTGATGGATGAATATGAAAAAGGCAATTATGTGATTGTAGGTGGAGACTGGAACCAAACCCCACCAGGTTTTGACAACAATACCTTTAAAAAACCAGGCGATAAGGAAACCTATGACCAAATTGCGGTTGATTTTGACTATATGCCACAGGACTGGTTATGGGCATATGATCCCCAAGTACCCACCAATCGAAAAAACAGTACACCTTACGAAAAAATGCGAACCTTTACTACCGTTATTGATTTTTGCTTGTTGTCTCCTAATATCCAACTCAAAACGGTCAAAGGTGTTGATATAGATTTTGAATATTCTGACCATCAACCCATCTATTTTGAGGTGATTCTAAAGGATTAGGACGGAAGGTAGAGAGCTTCGTCGGTTTGGTTCAATTTGGATTTTATCTCATACATTTTGCAATTTACTTTTGTATGTTTCCTATTCAGCTGCAAAGCTTTGGGGGTTCTTGCGTCTCTACTTGCATTTTACAAAAAATGTCTTGTATACAGAGCAAGGAGTACTAGAGTTGTTAAGAATGGGTGTTATAGACAAGCAAATTGCCAAAATTATGAGTGTCAGCCTTGAATTTGTCAAAAAAATTAGGGAGGCAAATAAAGACAATATTTGAGGATGAGTCAAAGAAGCGTAGGACGAAGCGGATGGTCGCACTTGAAGACACAGCCTAAAGCATGCGCCCGATAACCAGAGAAAGCGTAGCCTAGAACCACAAGCATTGCACCATAAAAAAAGCATCCACAATCAAAGATTGTGAATGCTTCTTAGAAAATTTTTCAGTTTTGAATTATACAATTCTAAATGCCATTAAGCATCAGAATGCGTTTGATCCTGTTTTTCTTTTGCCAATATCAAATTCTTCTGGTAGCGACCTTGTACAATATCAATCAATACCAAAGAGACAATAACAAAGTAGAAAGTCGTTTTGCTCATTGGAGTTACTGGATTGCCAAAGAACTTGAGGTGAGCCAAATGTCCGCCTTCTGAGAGCAACATAATGCCCACAATAAGCAATATAAACAAGCCCAATACCTCATACATCTTGTTCTTTTGTAAGAAATCAGCCACTTTATCTGCCAATACAATCATCAATACTCCCCCTGCGACAATGGCAATACCCATCAATATAAGTTGCGGCACAAAGGACATCCCACTTGTAAGTGCCATCGCACTCAAAATGGAGTCAAAGGAGAAAACGAGGTTCATTATGACTATCCAAAAAATAACCATTCCCACTGTAGACCGCTGTGTATCCGTTTCTTCGTGTTCTTTTATGTGCATCATATGCCATATCTCCTTGATGGCTGTATAGATGATGAATGCCCCACCACCCAAAACAATGAGACTATGGACATTGAAGGAGAATTCAACAAACTTATTATGCATACTAACAAAAGGGTCTTGGAAATATTGAATCAGCGACATCAAGGCAAAGAGCAATACAATACGTAGCACAATTGCCAGCCCTACTCCCAATCTTCGCACATAACTTTGTTTGTCTGCTGGAGCTTTTTTAGATTCAAGTGATATATACAATAAGTTGTCAAAACCCAATACAACTTGTAATAAAACAAGCATTAATAAGGTAAATAAACTATTGAGCGTTAATAATTCTGCCATTTTTAGAGTGTTTATTTGGATTGTATTCCAGTTTAGGACTGCAAAAATACAAAAATATTCGCTTGAGGATATAAAATAATTATTAGGCAACGCCTCAACTTCTAGGCTACACTCACCCTGGTTATCGGGCGCATGCTTTAGGCTGTGTCTTCGAGTGCGACCACCCGCTTCGTCCTACGCTTCTTCCAATGTATATAACTCATAACATACATACTTGAACAAAAAACCGTATCTTTGCGGCTTAATTTAACAAAGCACAACAATGATTACAGTTCAAAATCTTGGATTACAATATGGTAAACGTGTACTATTCGATGAGGTAAACCTCAAATTTACTCACGGCAATTGTTATGGGGTAATTGGCGCAAATGGTGCAGGAAAGTCTACTTTTCTCAAAATTTTGTCAGGTGATATTGCCTCTACAAGAGGGCAAGTAAGCGTAGAATCTGGTAAAAGAATGGCAGTCCTCAAGCAGAACCACGCAGAGTTCGACGAATTCTCTGTCTTGAATACAGTTATAATGGGACACAAAAAGATGTACGACATTATGGTCGAAAAAAACGCCATCTATATGAATCCCGACGCAACTGAAGAGGAAGGTATGAGAGCCGCCAATCTCGAAAATGAATTTGGAGAAATGGGAGGCTGGACAGCCGAAAGCGATGCCGCAGAATTGTTGAGCAACTTGGGAATCAAAGAAGATTTGCACCACTTGCAAATGAATGAACTAAGAGGACCTGAAAAGGTGAAAATCCTATTGGCACAAGCTATTTTTGGTGAACCCGATTTGTTGTTGATGGATGAGCCTACCAACGACCTCGATGCTGAGGCAATTACGTGGCTGGCGGACTTCCTTGCCGATTTTAAAAATACTGTAATCGTTGTTTCTCACGATAGATATTTCCTCGATATGGTTTGTACACATGTTGTTGACATTGACTACAACAGCATCCGTATCTTTACTGGTAACTACACTTTCTGGTACGAAACCAGCCAGTTGATGTCACGCCAAATGGCAAACCGCAACAAAAAAGTAGAAAACAAACGAAAAGAGTTGATGGATTTTATCCAGCGATTTAGTGCCAATGCTTCTAAGTCTCGTCAGGCAACCAGCCGTAAAAAAGCTTTGGAAAAACTCAAATTGGATGAAATTCGTCCTTCTACTCGTAAGTACCCGTTCATTCACTTTAAGCCAGAACGCAAACCTGGTGACCAAATATTGAAAGTGACCAAACTAAGCAAAACGGACGCCAATGGCAATACCTTGTTTAGCAATGTCAATTTCACTTTCAATAAGGATGAGAAAATTGGAGTCATTGCCAAAGAGGTGACTGCTTTAACTGCCTTCTTTGATATTTTGGCTGGTAAAGAAAAAGCAGATTCGGGAACTGTAGAGTTTGGAACCACCATTACAATGGATTATCTACCCAACGAAAACAATGAGTATTTTGCTGGTGAAAATGACCTCGACCTTATCAATTGGCTGAGACAGTTTTCGGAGGAAAAAGACGAACAATACATCCGTGGATTCCTAGGACGTATGTTGTTCTCTGGAGAAGAAGTGTTCAAAAAAGTGAGTGTCTTGTCTGGAGGGGAAAAAGTGAGATGTATGCTCTCCAAAATGATGTTGAATTTACCCAATTTCCTCATCTTCGATGATCCAACCAATCACCTAGACTTGGAATCAATTACGACCTTGAACAATGCAATGGTTGAGTTTCCTGGCAATATGATTTTTACTTCTCATGACCACCAAATGATGGCATCGGTTAGCAACAGAATCATTGAGTTAACACCAAATGGAGCCATCGACAGTTTGATGAGCTATGATGAATACTTGGCATCAGACAAAATCAAAAATCAAAGAGCTGAGTTGTACGGAAAGGTAACGGCATAAATTTATTGAAAAATTAAAATTAAAAATTGAAGATTCCCTAGTGTGCTTTATGCTAGGGAATTTTCAATTTGTTTCCTTGGTCTAATTTTAAATTCTGCTTCTTCAATCGTAAATTTACCTCAAAACTACTTCATTATGGAATTGATTCAAATACACCAAGGTATTATAGACACATTGTCAAATATTGAAGGCAATGGATCTTTTTGCTCTTCAGGAAGTATGGACCTGGTCTTACCTGGATTAGAAATTAAGGGATTCGGAGAAGTCGCTCTACCTCTCAATAAAACAGAAGCAAAAAAACTGATAAAACATGCCAAGCAAGCACCTTTTGGAAAAGGAAGTCAAACAGTAACAGATACTTCAGTAAGAAAGGCTTGGGAAATTGATGGCAACAAAATAAGCTTTTTAAACAAAGCTTGGAACAAAATACTCAAAGAACTCACTCAGAAAATACAAGCAGGATTGGGTATTGAGGATAAAAAAATCAAACTGTCTCTATATAAGCTACTCATTTACGAAAAAGGTGGATTCTTTTTACCTCACCAAGAGAAAGGAATGTTTGGCACCTTGGTGGTCGGTTTGCCTTCTAAACATACAGGTGGAACCGATTTTCAACAAGCTCAGAATAAATGGTAATTGTGTTATTGGGTAATTAGCTTAGATTTTAACTCAATCCTTCAATTTTGAATCTTCTGTTTTCAATTTTGAATCTTTCTTAAAGACCCTCGCTACCCAATTCGGCAAAACCAATACGCCTAGTAACAAATAAGGATAGTAAGTCATCA
>JAHDIA010000257.1 GCA_020631035.1 Chitinophagales bacterium
GGCTCCCTACTATTTGTTCTAGAATCACTCTCCAAAAATTTTCAAAGAAGCATATTCATGTTCTTTGACTATTTTTGCTAAAGAGAGCAATTCTTAAACAAGCTATCCAGTCGCCTGCGGCTCCCTACTATTTGTTCTAGAATCACTCTCCAAAAATTTTCAAAGAACCAATATTACAAACGTAGCATTAATATAAACAATAAATAAATGTTTGAGAGTTTACAGGAACGGATGGATAAAGCCTTTAAGACCCTAAAAGGGCAAGGTTCTATTACCGAAATAAATGTGGCAAGTACCGTAAAGGAAATCAGAAGAGCCTTGGTTGAGGCAGATGTCAACTACAAAATTGCCAAAGATTTTACCAGTAAGGTAAAGGACAAAGCAATGGGTGAGTCAGTTTTAACGGCTGTTTCGCCCAGTCAATTGATGGTCAAAATTGTCAATGATGAGTTGACCCAATTGATGGGAGGAACTGCTGCTCCCTTTAAATTGGAAGGCAAACCCGCAGTTGTTTTGATGGCAGGATTGCAAGGATCGGGTAAAACAACTTTTACTGGTAAGCTCGCCAATTATATCAAAAGTAAAATGGGCAAAAAGGT
The DNA here is from genome assembly GCA_020631035.1 of Chitinophagales bacterium. GTDB lineage: Bacteria > Bacteroidota > Bacteroidia > Chitinophagales > UBA2359 > JAHDGP01. Next base: position 600 of record JAHDIA010000257.1, read on the forward strand.
CTTGATGGCTGCTTGTGATGTATACCGTCCTGCGGCAATTGACCAGTTGCATGTTTTGGGTGAACAAATCAAAGTTGAAGTATATTCAGAAAAAGACAACAACAATCCTGTTGAGATTGCTAAAAATGCCCTTCAGCACGCCCAAAATCATGGATTTAGTGTGTTGATTGTCGATACAGCAGGACGTTTGGCAATTGATGAGGAAATGATGGTCGAAATCACCAACATCAAAAATACCATTACACCTGATGAAACCTTGTTTGTGGTAGACTCGATGACGGGACAAGATGCAGTCAATACGGCAAAAGCCTTTAATGATCGACTGGATTTTGATGGTGTGGTCTTATCTAAATTGGATGGAGATTCAAGAGGGGGGGCAGCCCTTTCTATCCGTTATGTAGTGGACAAGCCCATTAAGTTCATCAGTACAGGGGAAAAATTAGACAAAATTGATCTTTTTCACCCTGATAGGATGGCTCAAAGAATCCTGGGAATGGGAGACATCGTTTCTTTTGTGGAAAGAGCGCAAGAACAGTTCGACGAAAAAGAAGCCGAAAAACTCCAAAAGAAAATTCGTAAGAACAAATTTGACTTCAACGATTTCCACCAGCAATTGAAGCAATTGCGCAAAATGGGAAATGTCAAAGATTTGCTGGCTATGATTCCTGGTGCAAGTAAAATGCTCAAGGATGTAGAAATAGATGAAAAAGACTTTAGACGTATGGAAGCCATCATTTTGTCTATGACGCCTTACGAAAGAGAAAATCCTGAAACCTTGGATGAAAAAAGTAGAAGACAACGCATCGCCAAAGGTTGTGGAATGACTCAAGAAGAAATTACTCGCTTTGTTAAGGAATTCAACAATATGAAAAAAATGTTGAAACAAATGAGTGCGCTTGGTTTGACAGGAGGCAAAAGTGGTCCCAAACTAGGGCGTTTGCCATTTGGTCGTCGATAAGTTTGGCATTTATTTAGAGCAAGTAAAAATAAAACCAACTACAAATTCACTTTCATTAAACAGGTCTTATTGACTTGTTTAATGAAAGCAAAACAACTACTCCCTAAATTATGAAAGTCCTAAAATTTGGTGGCAGTTCTGTCGCAACTTCTGAAAGAATCAAACAGGTTTGCAAAATTATCAACGGTTTTGTTGAAAACAAAGAGCAACTATTGGTTGTCGTATCAGCGTTTGGTGGGGTGACCGACCAATTGATCAATATGGCAAAGGCTGCCGAAAATGGCGACCGCAAGTATGAAGAACAATTGCTCGACCTGTACAATCGACACTTTAAAACTGCCCAAGAATTGCTTGGGGGAGAATCTTTAGAAATCGTTGCTAAATTTTTAGAACAAAAAGTCAACAATCTGAGCAGCTTGATGCAAGGGGTTTATTTGCTTCAAGAACTCAGCCCTCGTATGTTGGACCGAGTAGCCAGTTTTGGTGAATTGCTTTCTTCTTACATCATTTATCATTATGTAAACAACACTTTGGGTTCTACCAAATTCATTGATTCTAGGGAAGTGATCAAAACCGATAGTCAATTTGGAGCGGCTAAAGTCCATTTTGCTCAAACCAACAAATTGCTCAACGAAGCCTATGATGCCAATATCAATATTCACATTATGGGCGGTTTTATTGCTTCTGACCAAAACAATATAACGACAACGCTTGGACGAGGTGGCTCGGATTATACAGCCGCTATTGTATCGGCAGGATTGGGCGCAAGTGAACTAGAAATATGGACGGATGTAGATGGGGTAATGACGGCAGATCCACGCAAAGTCAAACGTGCCTTTACGCTTGACTCTATGACTTATGAAGAAGCCCTTGAAATGTCGCACTTTGGTGCCAAGGTCATCCATCCGCCGACCATTCAGCCTGTATTGGAAAACAACATCCCCATTCGTATTCGCAATACCTTCAATCCCAAATTTCCAGGCACACTCATTACCCGTACCTCTAAGGATACGCTAACAGTCAAAGGTATTTCGTCTATTAGTGATGTTGCCCTTATCAACATACAAGGAAGTGGACTCATTGGCGTGACAGGTATCGCTGGTAGACTGTTTAAAACTTTGTCACAAGCCAATGTCAACATCATTTTGATTACCCAAGCCTCTTCAGAACATTCGATTTGTTTTGCCATTCGCCCCAATCAAGCCGAAGCAGCCCAAAAAGCCATAGAACAAGAGTTTGAATCTGAAATCAATATGGGAATGGTACAAAGTCCACAGATACAAAACAATCTGTCGATAGTGGCTGTGGTTGGATCAAAAATGAAAAAAACAACAGGTATTTCTGGTAAACTGTTCAAAGCTTTGGGCAACAATGGTGTCAATGTATATGCCATTGCACAGGGTTCGTCTGAGTTGAACATCTCGGTGGTCATCAACAAAAGCGATGAAAGCAAGAGCATCAGTGCCCTCCACCAAGCATTTTTCACCAATGATACCAACACCATTAATATCTTTTTGATTGGTTCTGGTTTGATTGCCTCTACCCTATTGGATCAAATCAATACCCAAAAAACAGAATTAAAAGAAAAAATGGGTCTAGAATTGCGTTTGGCAGGATTGACCAATAGCCGCAAAATGCTGTTCAATGCCAAAGGTATGGATACCCACAATTGGAAAGAAAACTTAGAAAATTCAGACTTAGAGGCAAATATTGCTGACTTTTTCGACAATGTGGTCGAACTCAATCTACCCAACTCTATTTTAGTTGATTGTACTGCCAGCAATGTGCCCAGTCAATACTATCCCCAAATCTTACAATCGAGTATCTCAATTGTCACTCCTAATAAGATTGCCAACTCTAGTTCACTCAAAGAGTATAAATTGTTGCGCCAATTGGCAAAGAAACACGATGCAGGATTTTTGTACGAAACCAATGTTGGTGCTGGCTTGCCCGTTATCTCAACCCTTAAAGATTTGTTGAGAAGTGGTGACCAAATCACCAAAATTGAAGCGGTGCTTTCAGGTTCCTTGTCTTTTATTTTCAACACCTACAATGGTACACAAGGTTTTGCCGATGTTGTAAGCTTGGCAAAAGACAAGGGCTATACCGAGCCTGATCCGAGAGATGATTTGAGCGGCAAAGATGTTGCTCGTAAGGCACTCATACTTGCCCGTGAAATTGGACAAGACATTGAGATGGAAGACATCGAAATTGAAAACATCTTACCCCAAGCTTGTATAGAAGCCCCTGATGTGGTCTCGTTTATGGATACATTGGAAAAACACGACGAAGCATTTAAGCTAAAACACATTGCTGCCGCAGAAAAAGGCTGCGTGTTGCGTATGTTGTGTACCATAGATCAAAATAAGACCCAAATTGGCTTAAAAGCAGTAGATGCGGATAATCCATTCTACAATTTATCTGGTAGTGACAATATGATTGTGTTTACTTCCAAACGATACCGCGACCGCCCATTGGTCGTCAAAGGTCCTGGCGCAGGCGCCGCTGTTACTGCTGCGGGAGTCTTCGCTGAAATCATTCAAATTGGCAACAATATTCCAAAAATGTGATTCTTTGACAATTTTTGCGGAATAGAGTTGATTCTTAAACAAGCTATCCAGTCGCCTGCGGCTCCCTAAATTTGTTCAAGAATCACTTCATGCTCCAATCCCAAAAAAACTGTCAAATAGCCAAAAATGTAGGATAATTAATTTTTTTATCAAATCTAAATAACTAGATTTGAGATTATTCGTATAAAGTACATAGTGGTTTTTGCATAAACACAACACACTCACTCTTATCTTTCAATGAATTAACACAATTTGCTATGTATATTTTGTGGTAGTGCTTCATATATCTACCATTAAATGAATAAGAAAAATACTTTCAAACAAGTTTCAACTAAGACAAATATAAATGAGTGACATCCAAGTTGGTAAATCGGGTATTCGAGCCTATGCTCCTGCAACCATTGGCAACATAAGCTGCGGTTTTGACCTATTGGGTATGGCAGTAGATGAACCTGGTGATGTGGTTCAAGTAAAATTGAATTACGATAGAAAAGTACGCATCATTGAAATCGTTGGAGACGGTGGTCGCCTACCTATGGAAGTGGACCAAAACACCGCAGGTATTGCTGTCAAAGCCCTCAAAAAGCACATCCAAAAAGGTAGGGGAATCGACATCATTTTGCACAAAAACCTACCACTTTGTAGTGGCATGGGGTCTAGTGCTGCTAGTGCTGTCGCTGCCTTAATGGCCGCCAACAAAATATGGGGAGAAAAATTGACCAAGCAGGAATTGATTCCTTTCGCTCTCAAAGCCGAAGCCAAAATATCGGGTTCTGTCCATGGCGACAATGCCATTCCTTCGCTTTTGGGGGGTATTGTCCTCATTACCTCCTACAATCCACTCAAATACATTCAACTACCGATTCCCAAAAAACTGTATGTCACCCTCACCCATCCTCAGTTTGAAATTTCGACCAGGGAAGCCAGAGAATTGGTGCCCAAAGAAATTCCGACCAAAAAGGTCATCAAACAAAATGCGTGTATTGCGAGCTTTGTCGCAGGTTGCTACCAAAACAATCTCGAACTAATCAAAGACAGTATGCACGATTATATAGCGCAGCCCAAGCGTTATAAACTCATTAAGGGCTTTTCTCAAATGGAATCGGCCATTCACAATCTAGGTGCCTTCAATTTGGGTATTTCAGGTTCTGGTCCATCGGTTTTTTCCCTCTCTAATGACCGACACCTCGCCACCAAGGCAGGCCGCATTATGCAAAAGTATTTTTATCAAAACAAATACAAATGTGAAGTCTATGTCTCCAAAGTCAACAAAGTAGGAGCGGTTGTTTTGGAATAGTTGTGGGTTTGAGTTGTGGGTTGTGAATTGTGAATCTTAAATTTTAGGCAAAGTGACGATGAATGTACTTCCCTCATTGGGTACAGAGTCGACAATGATATTGCCTCCATAATATTCCACTATTTTTTTACAGATACCCAGTCCCAAACCTGTACCACTGTAGGTATCTTGATGGTGCAGTCGCTTAAAGTACTTAAAAATATACGATAAATATTCTTCTTCTACACCAATCCCATTGTCTTTAAAATAAATGTTGATTTTATTGACTTCTTCTTTAGAAGAAATGACCACTTGACGCATTTTGGATTTATTGTATTTCAAACCATTCTCAATTAAATTGCCGAACAAGAGCGTAAAGTTACTCTTGTGCCCTCGTATCTTTGGCAAAGGATTCTCAACAATTAATTTTATGTTTTGATACATCCCTGCATTGATTAAAGTCAGCCTAACTTCATCCACTACTTTATTCAAATCTATTTCCTCTATTGAACCATCAATCTTTTTAAATCTAAACAACTCATTGACGTCCTCCACCAATTTGTAAAGGGTTTTGGTTGAATGCACTATGTAATCCGCATATAAATCAATGGAGTCATATTTTTTCTCCTTAATCTCATTTTTGATCAAACTAACAAAACTGTTGATGCCCCGCAAAGGTGTTTTCAAATCGTGGGACAAAATATAGGTTAGTTCTTCTAGTTCTGATTTTTGCAAACCAATGGTTTTGTTCTTTTCCATCAATTCCCTAAAAAAGTCGGTGTACAATTGAATAAAAGTGCTGCTGATTAGGGTATCCAATTCATTGGTTTCTTTTTTAGACAATTCAAACAAGCGTTCCAAATATTTGATTTTTTTGTCTTTTTCCTTTGTTTGCTCATACCAATCTATCAAATCCAACAAAACAGAAGTCTGTAACTTATCATTTTTTATTGATTGACAGATTTTTAAGTTTTCAAGCAATAAAGTTTCTCGGTGTCCCGAATAATCAAAACCAGATTCTAAAAGTGCCTCATTTAAAAAAAGCCGATACCGATCGATCTTTGCTCCGTCCCAGCCTTGATTAACCGTTTGTATGTATTCCCAAAGCTCCTCCCTGTCTTCAATTTCTGTGATTTTTATACGTACCCTCATCAAATCCAAATAGGTAGAATTGTCTTCATTCACCAAACACTTTTCGAGTTCAATTATTTTTCTTTTCGCTTCTTCAACTCGATCCATATACGTCATACAAGCCACCATATTGAGCATAAAGCGGGTTCTAATATAGATATATTTCTCATCCTTTTCCGAATACTTTATTTTGAGTTCATTAAGTGCTCGATTATAAAATTTATAAGCCGCCTCATAACTTTTCATACTCGCCAAACAATCAGCAATGTTGTGGTAATAACGTGCCCTCGATTCTTTCACTTTCAACAAGCCCATCAAATAATAGCCAATGGAATCGCTATGACGTTGGTTGTAATAGCAAATAATACCCATCTGATTGATAAGTAATCCCTCATAATTCTTTTTCTTCTTCAAATGTTTCAAAGCATCCAAAGCAAAAATTAGCTTTTCAAACAGATACACACTCTTGTCAGTATTGATGGAATGTACCTGAGCATAAGCCATAACATACTCCAGCACATCTCCATAAGCCTCCAATTCAACAAACTGATTCAACAGTTTTGTAAAAGCATCAGGACTCAGGCTATGCACCTCACCAATCTGACAAACAATATAATCTGTTCTCTTTTCCGCTCTCATTGTATTTGAATACAGAAAATAATCTTACATATATCACCTAATATATACGTGATTCATCCTCTATGTGTTTGTTTTTTCTAGTAAGCAATTGTACATATAAGGATTGGGACGGAAAGTTATAGGCTGCGTTTGCAAGGGGGCTTCCCGCTATTCGCTGCTACTCCTCGTATTGGGCGAAAAATTTTTCGCCCCTACTGCGGGGTATCCGCTGCTATCGGGCGTAGGTAGCGTGTTGGGTGCTGCGTGGGTTCGTTTTTTTTTGCGCCCGTTGTGGGGAGAAAATTTGGGAATTTTCTCTACGGGGATTGGGGGTTTTGCGACCGTTACGGGGATTTTTTTTGCGCCTCTTTTATCCCACCAATGCTTCTCGTAAAACGGATTGCATCATTTGACCAGCTTGGGTGTTTTGCTCGGTGACGGCTGCTTCCAATTGGTCACATAGGTCCATCAATTCATCTACGATTTGGACAATGGCGTGTTGTTCTTGGAGTGGTGGGAGAGGGAGTAAAATACTTTTACTTTTAGTTACAGAAATATTATCTTGTCCTGCAGTTCCTATGAGTTCGATATATTTAAGAAAAGTACCCGCACATAAAAATGTATATATCCAAATATTGATTCTTTTATCTAAAGGTTTAAAAAAGGTTATTGCTTGATTGCAATTCCACTCTGGATATGTATCTGGAATAATTGCTATTTTTCCTAATGGAGGTCCTACAATATTCATAATAACATTTCCTGGTTTTAAAATTGACCTTTTTAATTTTGTAGAATGATATTCTTCATTTACATATTGCTCTCTATATCCAAAATCAATTTTTTGATTACGAATATTATATACTTTTAAGTATGGAATACCTTTATCTTGAAAATAGGTTTTAGGAGGAGTTGAACCCGATGATGTATTAGGACAAACATCTTGCATCCTACACCAACTCCACCCATTTGGTAATTCAAAAGGAATGTCCTCTGCTTCAATTGGTGG
>JAHDIA010000258.1 GCA_020631035.1 Chitinophagales bacterium
TGCTGGTGTAGGGTTCAAAACATTCATTATTGCCCAAAATCTGAGAGGTTGAAGCAGTAGGCATAGGAGCCAATAACAAACTATTGCGAATACCGTGTTCTTTGATTTCTGCTTTTAAGCTTTCCCAATCCCAACGATTGGACGGTTGTACATCCCACATATCAAATTGCAAAATGCCTTCGCTAGCAGGTGAGCCTTCATAACTTTCATAAGCTCCATTTTTCTTTGCCAAATCTTTGGAAGCAGTCAATGCCCCAAAATAAATTGTCTCAAATATTTCCTTGTTCAATTGACGCGCCTCTTCGCTTTCAAAAGGCATTCTCAATTTGATGAGCGCATCTGCTAAACCTTGTACACCTATTCCAATGGGACGGTGACGCATATTGGAGTTGTATGCTTCTTCTACTGGATAATAATTGACATCTATGATTTTGTTGAGGTTACGGGTAACCACCTGAGTAATCTCAAACAATTTTTGGTGATTGAACTGTCCATCCTCCACATATTTAGACAAAGCAATAGATGCCAAATTGCAAACAGCGATTTCGTCCTTAGAGGTATATTCCAAAATTTCGGTACACAAATTACTAGAACGAATGGTGCCTAAATTTTTCTGATTGGATTTTTGATTACAAGCATCTTTGTACAACATATAAGGCGTACCCGTTTCTGTCTGAGCATCCAAAATGGCAAACCACAATTCTTGTGCATTGATGGTTTTTCGTGCCTTGCCTTCTCTTTCATATTGTATGTACAATTGTTCAAATTCTTCGCCAAATGAATCGTACAAACCTGGGCATTCATTGGGACAGAACAGCGACCACTCGGCATTGTCTTTGACTCGCTTCATAAACAAATCTGAAATCCACATAGCGTAGAACAAATCTCTTGCCCTCATTTCTTCTTTACCGTGGTTCTTTTTCAAATCCAAGAACTCAAATATGTCAGCATGCCAAGGTTCTAAATAAATAGCAAATGCCCCTTTGCGTTTGCCTCCACCTTGGTCGACATATCTAGCTGTATCATTGAATACACGCAACATAGGCACCAAGCCATTAGAGTGACCTCCTGTTCCTCTGATGTAACTACCCTTCGCTCTAATGTTGTGGACACTCACACCAATACCTCCTGCTGATTGAGAAATCTTGGCACACTGTCCAAGTGTATTGTAAATTCCTTCAATGGAATCATCCTGCATTGCCAACAAAAAGCAACTACTCAATTGTGGCTTACAAGTTCCCGCATTAAAAAGAGTTGGGGTAGCGTGGATAAACCATTTTTCAGACATCAACTCGTAAGTCTCAACGGCTGCTTCAATATCCTCGCCATGTATGCCTACTGCCACACGCATAAACAAATGCTGCGGACGTTCGACCACTTTCCCATCCATTCTTAATAAATAAGAACGTTCCAAGGTTTTAAAACCAAAATAGTCAAAGTTGTAATCTCGATCATATATGATGGTCGAGTTCAACACATCTCGATTCTTTTTGATAATTTCAAAAGTTTCATCCGAAATGAGTGGTGCAGGTTCATTGGTTTTTGGGTCAATATAATTGTGCAATTCCCGCATTGCTTGATAAAAAGACTTGGTGGTATTTTTGTGCAAATTGGAAATAGCAATGCGCGCTGCTAGGATCGAATAATCGGGATGTACTGTTGCCATAGTCGCCGCTGTTTTGGCAGCAAGGTCGTCGAGTTCGGTTGTACTCACTCCATCGTACAATCCCTGAATTACTTTCTTAGAAATTTCTAAAGCTGACACATATCTGGTGTCCAATCCATAGCATAGTTTGTTTATTCTTGCAGTGATTTTGTCAAATTTGACTGGCTCACGCTTACCGCTTCTTTTTATTACATACATGGGCAATCAGCTTAAAAAAGGTTTACAGGTGTAAAAAAGTCTCTTGTTATTATTATAATTTAAAATTGAAAACTTAAAATTTAATATTAGTGAATTTTGAGTCTTCAATCTTGAATTTTCAATTTTTATAAATAGGAGCGAATGTTGCTTGCTTCGTCGCCACTCATTTTCCGAAATGTCGGACCACTGCTATCCGCTTTTACTCCTCGCTTCGGTTCGACAGGCTCACTGAGCGAAAGCTCCAAAACCGAAATATCCCCACAAGGTAACTGAGCTTGTCAAATCAATTCCGTGAGGTGAGCCTGCCGAACCCCGCTGTGGGGTAACCGCTACTATCAGGGCTAGTTGAATAAGTTCAGCCGCATTCGCAGAATACGTTTTCTTGTTGGGACGCATTACATTACACTCATCCTTACAATTAAATATATCGAAGTAAAATTTGTTCCTGGCAGTTCTTCTAAGAATAGCTTGAAAAAACCATGCCAATTCTTTGTTTGAAACAGTTAAAAACTGCTAATTAAAAATCGTCATTGAGCGAGAAGGTTTGATCTTCTTTTTTCGCCATCACTCCAGATTTCTGGTAGTCTCCAACACGCTTTTCAAAGAAATTGGTTTTTCCTTGTAAGCTTATCATTTCCATAAAAGGAAATGGGTTGGTGGCATTGTATACTTTTTCATATCCCAAAGCAACGAGCAAGCGATCAGCAACAAATTCAATGTACTGACACATCAAATCAGCATTCATTCCGATGAGCGAAACGGGTAAGGCATCGGTCACGAATTCTTTTTCAAAAAGAACTGCATCGGTAATAATAGAAACTGCTTCTTCTTTGGGTGGTTTGTTGTTGAGCATAGAATACAACAAACAGGCAAAATCGCAATGCAAGCCTTCGTCTCGACTGATCAATTCATTGGAAAATGCCAATCCTGGCATCAATCCTCTATTCTTCAACCAAAAAATAGAGCAAAAGCTTCCTGAGAAAAAGATCCCTTCTACTGCTGCAAAAGCCACCAAGCGATGACCAAAAGAAGGTGCTTTGTCTATCCAGTCCAATGCCCACTGTGCTTTTTTCTTCACACAGTCCAGATTTTCCATTGCATTGAACAAATAATCTTTTTCCTTATTGTCTTTAATGTAGGTATCTATCAACAAACTATAGGTTTCGGCATGTATGTTTTCTATGGCAATTTGGAATCCATAAAAACAACGTGCTTCTGGGACTTGTACCTCTTTCATAAAATTGAGTACCAAGTTTTCGTTCACTATTCCATCACTAGCTGCAAAAAACGCAAGAACATGCTTGATAAAGTGCTGCTCATCTTTACTCAGGTTTTCCCAATCATGCAAGTCTTGATTGAGATCAATTTCTTCAGCAGTCCAGAAGCTTGCCTCATGTTGTTTGTACATTTTCCAGATAGCATCATGCTGAATTGGAAATAGTACGAATCGGTTTTTTTCCTCCGTTAATATTGGTTCATGAACAGTTGTACTCATAGTAGGAAGCTTTTTAAATAGTTATACAAATCCTAGGCACTTTCAAGTAATTTTGAAAGTACTTATTTATTATTTTTATTATAAGCGAGGAGTCGGCTCTTAAAATAATTGGCTATAAGAGACCATTGTCAGACTTTCTGGCGGGATATAGTTGCTGTTTCCATTGTCCATTCAACATCCCTAGCAAGTTCTGAGGTCGAAGATAGGACATACACAAGTTAATTTAAAATTCTCAGACTTACAAGTTATACACATATGTGGATAACTTTTTTAAATCATTGAAAAACAAGGAACTAAAACAAAGAATCATTTGCTTACGAAACAAGCATCTAATTGTCAATATTTTATATATTTAAAATGCACATAAATATTTTCCAATGATTTTTCACCAATTTGGCAATCAATTATAAGTAATAAAAATACTTTTCTTATGTATAATTTCTTATGTGAATTTTGTATTAACAATCAGTTCTCTTGTATGAATAACCAATGTTTCCCCCCTGTTTCACAGCTTACCCACAAAAACACTGCTTTCTACTAGGATTTCAGCAAGATTTGCATTATATTAAGAATGTAAAAATCTATGTGTATGAAAACTATAAGAACCTATAAGATTGTCGGCGAAGAGAAACACATTGAGCGCATTGCTCAAGTAAGTGATACAGGTAAAATCTTAAACCGAAAAATTTTTAACGATGCTGGCACTGTCATTAGTGAAGCCCATTTCAAATACAATGAACAAGATCACTTAATTGAAGAAAGCGAAGTCAGTTCTGAAGGAGGCTCCACTAGCATCAAATATACAGTGGATGCTGAAGGAGAAATTTTGGGAATCCAAAATTATTTTGGAAATGATTTGTACCAAGAAGATAAATTTGAATATCAAGAGGATAAGACCATCAAAAATACTTTTCAAGAAGGAAACCTAATTGAAAAATTGGTGGAAACGACAGATGAAAATGGTAGCGAACAAGTATTGGTTTACGATGGTGAAGACAATTTAGTCAAGACTCAACTGACCAAGGACATAAATGCAACAACTTCTGAAACGTCTCTATATGATGCCAATAAAAACCTATTGGGCATTATAGTTGAAGTTTACAATGACGATGATGAATTGGTTGAACATCGAGAGTATGATGAGAACAAACAGTTACAAAGACTGGATGCTTATGAGGGAGAAAATGGATTTGTCCTCAAACATACGGCAAAAACCCAAATAGATGGTGGTGGTGTTTTAGAATTAATTTCCAATTATGTCTATGATGAAAATGGCAATGAAATTCGGAAAGAAGTAAGCGACCCCGATGGCAATACCCTACAAATCCAGGAAAAAAAGTACAACGAAAAAAACGAATTGATTTCAGATACCTTTGACAATCTATCTGGCAATCTTGCCTATGGAGTTTCTTATCAAAAAGTGATAGAAATAGAGTATTCATAGAACATCAATGCTCTACTCTATTTAGCAATCCTTTACTCAAAAGGTGCTGCTGTCACTTTTCGCAGTTTGATGAGACCCAATATATCTAATACATATAAAATGGGATAAACAGGATCAAGCTCAAACCACTTTACACCAAAATTGGGACGTGTACCATTTTTGTGGTGGTTGTTGTGCAATGCTTCTCCACACATCAATAAGTCTACGGGGACAATGTTCTTAGAGGTATCTTTTACATTGTAATTGGTATAGCCAACTTTGTGCGCAAACCAGTTGATAATGGCTCCGTGAATGGGTCCCATCAAAAAGTGAATGGGCAATGCTAGGTACATCCACCACTCAGTGGCAATAAAAGTATAGATATACACATACAACAATCCCCAGACAACTCTCGAAATCCAATTGTTGCCCCACAAATCAAAACTTCTCCACTGTGGCAAGTGTTTGGTAAACTTGCTGTCTAGTTGTACTCGTTCTCTCAAAATGTCTAAATAGAAATTTTTGGTTTGCATCATCATATCCCAGATATTCTTGGCATATTTGGGCGAATGTGGGTCGTTTTCTGTATCGGCATAGGCGTGGTGCATACGGTGCATCGCTCCATAAGCATAAGGACTGAGATAAGACGAACCCTGACAAAGATAGGTCAATACAAAAAAGACTTTTTCCATAAAAGGACTCATCGAAAACATTCGGTGAGAAGCATAACGGTGTAGAAAAACCGTCTGAAAAAACAGCGACACATACCAATGAACGATCAAAAAAAGTAGTACTAGCATTGAGCTAAGTTAATCAAAACTAAGTAGATTTTTCTTTTTAAATCAAAAAGCGCAGGATGAGCGGATAGATGAACGCTTGTATGCAGCACAAAATACGCGCTGGCTAACCAGCACTCTCGTAGCCTCAATGTCACGCACACTGCCCCATAAAAAATTTTAATCTTCTCCGATTTCCTTCCCTCTACTTTTCTCCCTAATTTTGAGAGGTGGAAGCATCAGAAAAAATGACCCGCTATTTTGTGGAAATTGCCTACAAGGGAACACAGTATTGTGGCTGGCAATTTCAGCCCGATAAGGTGAGTGTGCAATCGACCATAGATGAGGCACTTTCGACCATTTTTAATGAAAAAATTGCGTGTATGGGTTGTGGGCGAACCGACAGTGGCGTTCACGCTTCGCAGTTTTTTCTGCATTTTGAAGCGGGCAATCCCATACCAGAAAATTTCTTGAATCGCATCAATAAATTTTTACCCAAAGACATTGTTGTGTACAAAATTTTTGAGTGTGACAAACACGCTCGCTACGATGCGACTTATCGAGCTTATGATTATTTTGTCCATTTTGAAAAAAATCCTTTCCTAGAAGGACAAAGTTTTTTCTTTCCTTACCTCCCACTCGATTTTGACAAAATGCAAACGGCTTTTGAAATGCTCAATCACTACACTGATTTTTCTCCTTTTGAAAAAAGTAAAAGCAGTAGTCGAACCAGTTTGTGTAGGATTTACAAAACTGAAATGAAATTCAATGAAACTGAACAAAAAATGTATTTGCACATTGCCGCCAATCGCTTTTTGCGGGGAATGGTTCGTAGGGTTGTTGGAGCATTGATAATGGTTGGAAAAGAAAAAATTAGTTTACAAGAATTTAAAGAGGTTATGGATACTCAGGGCAAATTCAACATCAATATCTCGGCGCCTGCTCAAGGGCTATTTTTGTCAGAAGTACGCTATGAGAACTTTTGTGGCCTGGGGAGTGTATAATACAATATGACACAAATCATCGCCATCATTGCCATTTTATTGTTGGCTGGCTTCGGTATGTACAAAGTGCTGAGTCGCAAGCGCAAAACCTGGGTGATTCCCAAGGGAGAATTTCCCAAAAGGTGGCGGCGTTTGCTGATGGAAAATGTCGCTTTTTACAATAGCTTAGATGATGCCGAAAAAGAATTGTTTGAGGACAAGGTTTTGGAGTTCATTGCCAATATCAAAATTACAGGTGTTAAAACGGATGTGACTGATTTAGACAAATTGTTGGTCGCATCGAGTGGCATTATTCCCATTTTTGCCTTTCCCAAATGGAAATATTTCAATCTCAATGAGGTCTTAATTTATCCCAATAGCTTTAATGAAGATTTTGAAACTAAAGGACAAGACCGTCGCATTTTGGGAATGGTTGGTACGGGCTATATGGACCAAAAAATGATTCTTTCTATCAATGCACTTCGTACGGGTTTTGCCAATGAGTCCGACCGAAAAAATACCGCCATTCACGAATTCATTCATTTAATTGACAAAGCCGATGGTCTGATTGATGGCATCCCCAAAGTTTTGACAGAGAAACAATATGCCATTCCCTGGTTTGATTTGATTGACCAAAAAATCGAAGCCATTCGCAAAATCAAAAGTGAGATTCGCCCTTATGGTGGCACCAGTCGGATTGAATTTTTTGCCGTCTTGGGCGAGTACTTTTTTGAAATGCCCACACTCTTACAACAAAAGCACCCAGTCCTCTACAATATGCTCGAAGAAATATTCGATCAAGATATGGCAGAACGGGAATTGGAAATGAAAAAAATCAAGGTCGGTCGCAATGATTTGTGTTATTGTGGAAGTATGGAAAAACACAAAAATTGTTGTGGGGTTGAAGATGCTTGATATTTTTTGAATGGAACGTTAAGGGTTTCAAACTTTCGTGACTCCCCGCTGTCCACTGCAAGTTGTAGACGTCCTCGATACATCGGGACGTCTCTACAAGCTTTCCGTTACCATCAGGCATAATTTCGCTTCTCTTTCTCCTTCGTCTCAAGGTTTATCTACCGCTACATCCCTTTCTTTTTGTCTGAACCGTGATTTGCTTGATTAATTAGATTACTTGATTTTAGCTTGTGGAATAGATAAAATCATCTAATAATTCAAAATCGAAAAATCTTTTCATCCTATAAATGTTCATAATTTTATTGTTTCTATTTAATTAAGGGTATAAACCAAAAGTTTTGTCACTCCCTATATCATAGCTTTCTCGACTGCGCTCGAAAGGACGTTTGTCTTTTCTTCAGTGTTGTATTAACAACTTACCCGTTTGGGTAATCTCTCCTACTTGCCATTCGTACAAATAAATACCATTTGCCCATTCGCTGGTGTTGAGGGTTTGGACTTGCGCTCCCTTGTCAAGTCGTATATTTTGTAGCAAGCCACCACTTGGATTGTATATTTGTAAGACGCTTGCTTGTGTGGCATTGCTGGTCAACTGTACGAATTGGTCAGCTGGATTGGGGTACACATTAAATTTAATATTAGGAATAACTTCCAAGGCATCT
>JAHDIA010000259.1 GCA_020631035.1 Chitinophagales bacterium
ATAGACAATGGTAATGTAATCATCATTACCAATGAGCCTGGTAATTGTACAGCAACTCCTTGTATAGTTGATCCTGTATGGGTAGACTTGGAAGCTCCCTCAGTGTCCGAATTTCCTGTTCCAACTTGCAATGCAACTGCTGATACTTTAATTGTACCTATTGCTATTTTTTCAGAAGATTTTGAATATACTGTGACCACTTCAATAGGTACTGTATTCACTCCAACAATTGGAGATGCTTCAGTGGGAGGTATTGGCTTGACCCAAGCTGATATTGATGCTTCGGGAGGGAGTGTTACCATTACCATTACTGGTATCAACAATACGGAATGTATAGGAGTATTAGAATTTCCAACAGCTGGTTTCGACTTAAACTTATTTTGCAATACAGGAGCCATTTTAGGTTGTACCGATCCCAATGCTTGTAATTATAATTCTATTGCAACACTGTCAGATGCCAATTCTTGCCTTTTCATTGGCAACAGTTGTGGCATTAGTGGAACTGTAGACTCAGACTGTAACTGTATAGATACAGCAGCCTGTATTTTAAATGATGGAGATTGTCTTCTCATAGAACGTGTTTGTATGGGCAATGCATTATATGTGGCTTGTTTTGAAACTGGTACAGCTTACACCTATACTTGGACCAATATGGATACTGGCTCCACCACAGTTGTGACTGCTTCACCCTATTTTAGCCCTACAGAATTGGGTACTTATTTTGTGAGCATTACTGATCCAAGTGGGGTACTCAATGTCAATGGTCAAAATTGTTCTACTTATACTGTAAATGAAATCATTGATTGTAAAAACTGTGGTGAATAAATTATTGAGAAATAGAATAGAGAATTCAACTAATAATTCAAGTAAAGGCTGTCTCTTCCTTGAGGCAGCCTTGTTTTTTAATTGAATTATTAATTTAATGTTAAATAATTTTTAACCTCAATAATCCTCCGTACCTTTGTTTTCCTTATTTTGGATCTAACCTCAACAATTTAAGAATAAGTAAGATTTAAACACCTTCAACCAACATGAATAAATACTTTTTGCTAAGCTTGTGCTTGGCTATCTGTGTGTGTGGTCAAATACAGGCTCAGGATGAGCAATTGAACGTGATGACCTACAATATTTTAAATTTTCCCAGTTCAAGTGCCACTAATAATGACGAGCGAGCTGGCGCCTTTGGAGCCATCATAGATGAAGTCGCTCCCGATGCCATTCTTGTACAAGAGTTGCGTTCCCATGCTGGTGCATTTATGTTATTGGATTCCATCAACAACAATCCCAGTGGCATCGTTTATGCCAAGGCACCTTTCTATTTTTCTTATGGTGGTTTGGGGAATATGTTGTTTTACAATGCCACCAAAATGGGTTTTCTCAGTCAAACGGAAATTCCTGTCAACAATATTGATTTGGTTGGTGGTTTTGACAATGCAACTCCCCGTCAACCCAGCCACTATCGTTTGTATATGAAAGATCCCAATTTAGGAGTTCACCTAGACACAACTTATATCGACCTTATCAGTGTACACCTCAAAGCTGGAGACAACAATGCCTCAGGCAATCAAATTGCAGATGAGGACAGGAGATTAAATGGCACACAAGACATACTTGATTACATAGCGACCATGCCCAGTGACCACAACATCGTCATTGGAGGGGACTTCAATTTTTACGATGATGATTTTCCAAATGATACTGATGGCAATGGCTATACTGAAGCGGCTTATGGCGAATTGGTCAACAATGGGATGTTTGATCCTTATGGTTCGTGGGTGAGGGACAGCAATGTAGATGTAGACGTTTTTTCTCAATCTACTCGTAGCTCTACTACTTCGGCTACACTAACGGCGACCAATGGAGGCGCAATAGGCGGACTTGACGACCGTTTTGATTTGATTTTTTATGAAGCAGCTATTGATATTGGTAGCAATGATGTTATTTATGATATTGGTTCATATGAAGTATATGGTACTGTTAGCAGTCTAAATCAATCTGTATTGTCGGGTAGTTCTACCATCAAAGACGAATTGCATACGATGTCCGACCACTATCCAGTCATTGCAAATTTTAATGTATTTTATCCACTTGCTTGTGCCCCCTCTCCTATCATTGATGCAGTCGATATTGTCTGTTTGGGAGGGACCAATTCAGGAAGCATTGAAATAACAGCCAGTACTCCATCAGGCAATAATTTGTTGTATTCGTTGGATGGTATCAATTTTCAAACAAGCAATGTATTTGGCAATTTACCCGATGGAAACTACTTTGTATATGTCAAAGATGTCATCACAGATTGTACTCGACAAAGCATTCGTGCCTATAGTATAGATTGTGCCGATGTATGTGCCATCTCTCAATTGACCACCAATTTGGTTTGTACAGGTATGAATGATGAGTATACTTTAATCGTAGATTTTTATGCCATCAATTTAAGTGGCAATAGCATCGAGGTTGAAATTGATGGGACAACTTATGGCCCTTACCCTCTTACTGGAAGTGGCCCTAGTTATTCTCTAGCCATTCCTTCTAGCGATTTCACAGGAAATGCGAGCAACAACCAAAGCAATGTAATGGTCAATGTATTTGATGCAACGGCTGTTGCTGCTACAGGCAATATTGTCATCAATGAAGTATTGGCGAATGCTTCGGGTGGTAGCAGTGTAAGCGACAATGGTTCTGGTGAATTTATTGAATTGTATTGTGTAGGACCTGGGCAGTGTGACATTGGGTGTTATATTGTAGGAGATGACGACTATGCCTATCTTATTCCTAGTGGTACTGTTTTAGATGCTGGTGACTACTATGTTTTGCATGGAGAAAACTTAAATTTAAATGGCGGTCCTTTGCCAGTAGGCACAGCCTTTTTTAATTGGGATGATGCTGGTAATTCTGGCAATATCACCGATTTATCAGGTGGCTCTGGTACTGGCGGATTGACCAATTCGGCTGAACAAGTTTACATATGGGATGACAATGGGAATGTGGTAGATGGCATCATTTGGGGTGGTGGTTCCTCCAATCTAAACAATAGCTACCTCATTAGTGCAACTTCTGCTTGTGGTGGTGGCAACTTAAATTTAACCCAAGCTTCCAATGTAAATACAATCTCTAATAGTGGTACTGCTGATGGTCGCCCTATAGTACTGAACAATAGTGGTGTCTGGGTCAACAGCAATCCACTTCCTAGCCCAGGAAATGCCAACCCAAGTCAGTTACCAGTCGATGGTGCAGCTTCTTGTATTGCTTCAACAACCTATGACGAAAGCACACTACAAAACTGTATTACTGGCTCTGATTTAAATTTAAACTTAACGGTTTTGTTGGAAGGCCCATTTGAAACTGCAAGCAACTTGATGAGAACAGAGTTAAATACACAAGGCTTATTGCCCAATACACAACCTTACAATATAGCTCCCTACAATTATACTGGTATAGAAACAGTAAGTATTTTCCCTAGCAATGTCGTTGACTGGGTTTTGATTGAAATTAGAGATGGTCAAAACAATAGCGATCTTGTTGATCGTAAAGCGGGCTTGTTGCTCAATAATGGACGGGTAACAGATGAAGATGGTGTCTCCAATTTAATCTTCAGTAATTTGGACATTAATAGGAGTTATTATTTTGTGGTGCGCCATCGTAACCACTTAGATGTAATGAGCAGTACAGCAACTCCTTTTACCAATTTTTATACTTACGATTTTACGGATGCTACTAGCAAAGCCTTCTTTGGTAGTAGTCCCAATCAGTTAAAAATGGTAGGTACAAAGTCGGTTATGTTGGCGGGTGAAATCAATCAAGATTTGAGTATTCAAACAACTGATAGAGATGAGTGGCGAAGTTTACCTGCGGTCTTGCATATTTATCATGAAGCTGATACCAATATGGATGGCGTCATTCAAACAACAGATTATGATACTTGGTATCCCAATCGTTCTATCCTATCGCCTCCACAACTGGATTATTAAAACAAAGGGGATTGGGGTGATTTGAACGGAATGTTTGGGCTGCGTTTGCATAGTGTGTCCCCGCTTTCCGTTGCTACTCCTCCCCCAATAAATTGGGGTGCGGGGTATTCACTGCAATCGGGCGTAACATCGGTTCTGGGCGTCCTTCGTGGGTTCGTTGTTCTTTCCGCTTCGTGCCTCTCTGCCCGTTTTCGGTTCAAACCTTGCAGGCAAGGTCTCTACTGTATTGCTGGTTCCAGCGCACGTTTTGGGTTCAGACAGGTGGTGGAAAAACACATAGGTTGGTCCCTACATTTGGTTTGGGCGAATATTTATTCGCCCCTACATATTTTCGGATGTTGTGTGTTTGGGCACCCGCAAGGGATGTTTGGGCACCTACAAGAGATGCCCCTACATTTTAATTCAATTGGTCCAAAATGTTTTGTGGGATGACTTGGGCATAATAGGGTTCTTTTTGTTTGTCAACTTCTATATATTTCCAAATGGTGTTTTTTGCACTCTTATCTGCAATCGCAATTATTGAATTGTAGGCGTCTATGAAAAAGGTTTGGGTACTTTCGTCGTATTTGACATCGGGGGTATCATAGGACAATTCGAGATTGGTTTGGATATTTTCCTTGTTTTGTACTGCCTTATCGTCGAGTTCGACTGAAACAAAAGCATTGTAGAAAATTTTGGCGTATTTGTGTTGGGCATCTTCTATTATAGAGGATACTTTTTCGATTTCACCAAAATCTATAGAACGTTTGATGCCACTCATATTCATTCTGACAAAATCTGTCATTATTTCTTCGTCTGTTTTGTTTCCATAAATCTTGGGATAAGTAGTCTCTATTACTTCTCGCCAATCGCCTTGATTGTAGGAGTTAAAATAGTGTGTGAGATCTGTTTTGAATTGATCTTGTAAACTAAAGTGAGTTTGTTTGTTGACTGTTTGAGTTGCAGTATTATTGGGCAATTCATTGGATGTGCAAGCCAATAAAAAAAATAAAAGGAGTAAGGGGTAAAACTGTATTTTCATTTTACTTAAAGAGTTTGGTTTACTTCTCCTACATATACTCCTTTAAAAGGATTTATGTTTCACTACATCAATAAAGTTCTCAAAATTTGACAATTCAGGTTTCATAAAAAGTGTTAAAAAACAAATTAAGTTCAAATTATATTTGACTATCAGCTGTTATTCTACTACATTTATACCACTCAACACACAAACAAAACAACAATACTTATGCATCAAAAAACTCCATTATTAAACTCTTGTCATATAAGTAGTGTGACAAATTTATCTTAATATTTTATGTCGAAATGTCGGACCAATGGCTTCTTTTTGGCTTCTACTACCGAGATGTCGGACCAGTTGAAAATACTCGCCTTAGCTCTGCTAGGACTGGAGTGCCAGCCCAGTCCGTTTTTCGCCTTGTAGAAACACAAAAATAAACTCATCAAAAATGTAACCTTAATTAGGTCACACTACTTAATACACTGTAATTTCAAATTAACTCTGGGATAGATTTAAGGTATGAATTGAATTATGCTTTGAGATTTGAAACAAGGATCGAAGCAATAAACTTTGCGCTCTACGCTCGATAGAAGCGGTTACCCCACAGTGGGCTTCGACAGGCTCAGCCCACGGAATTGAGTCGACAAACTCAGCCATTTTGTCTAAACTTGAATATTTAGTTTATACGCTTGGTGAGACTGCCGAAGCAAACGAGGAGTAAAAGCGGATAGCGAGGAGTCGACTTAGGCAAAGGGTGTTGCGTTCCGTACTAATTTTTAAATTTACAATCTTCATTGCATATAAGTAGTCTGACAAATTTATCATACTACTTAACATTGGTATGTCTATAAAATAGGCATTGACCTTTTTTGAATGTGTTACACTTACACATACAGGATTGGCATGTCTATGAAGCAGATATTTTTTTAATTATTAAATCTATTAAATGAAAGACCAACCTAAAAAGACCAAAGGAATTAAGAAACCTAGTGCTAAAAAAAGCAAAAAGGAAACACAACTTGGTACTCCTTTGTCTACTCCCAGTCAACGACTTCAATCGAGTTGTAAAAATCGGGAGCAATCAACAGCCAATAAGAAAAAATCTCAGCAGTTGATTGATTATGATGTCAATTTTAACATTGAAGACCACAATGCAAACAGTTCAGGGGATGAAACTACTTATGCAGACAGCAATTATGTCGGCTCTTTCCACAAATTACTGGAACACGATGAAAATGGTTTATTGACAGAAGACGCTGTTGCCCAATTTGAAGAAATGCAGCGTCGATTGCGCTTTGACCGAGATCCCGATTCAAGCCAAACCAATGGTGATTTGAACGGTATCAGAAGGGCCAATGAAATGGATCAAAATCCAAGGATTTGGGTAAACCCTCAATCTGCTTTTTCTTTTTCTTTAAAAGGAGGAGATATTTCCTTTTTTAAAATGCGCCCTGCTCCTGCTCTCAACTCCGCCGAAAATGCTGCTGAAATGATAGAGGTTTATTTGCAAACCTTGTGTAGAGATGTCGCTTTTAGTGACTATGGAACAGGACTAAGAACCGATAAATTTAGATTGGACAATGGCAATTACATATCGTTGACCAATTTTGCCGCCGAGGTACTCAATCAATTTGGAGAAGATTTTAGAGGATTAAAAGAAAATGGTGGCGTGACCCCTCGTACTTTATTTAGGGGTGTCGCAAAAGTAAATAGTAATACCTATAGTGATTTGATTGGTGGATATGTTTCGCAGCTTTTGTTGCAACCTTTGTATCCATTGTTCCCTTCTGGCTGTGCGCCTTTTGTTGGTGGCAAAATTGGCGTCAATAGATTGAACCAAGAGGTGCTTGCCAATCCTCAACACTACCCCATTGCTGGAGAAAGAGAATTTGGTGTTTCTTTGGAGGAATTTGTACAAATCCAAAATGGATTTATTCCAAAACAATATGAACCAAGAGATTACAACCAAGATTATGAACGCCACTTAATCAATGGTCGGGATATGGGAAGTCTGGTTCATACCGATAGTCCCTATGAGGCTTATTACAATGCCTTGAATATTTTGTTGTACAATGATTTTCCACGTTCTAGGGATTTTCCTTACAATAATGGAAACATTCTGACCGAAGGCGATGGCCATTCAATGGGCCCTTCTGATATTTATACTTTGATTGCAGAGGTTTGTTTGGAAGCTTTTAAGGCTTCTTGGGCACAGAAGTGGAGATTGCACCGAAAATTGCGTCCAGAAGCAATGGCAGGTATTGTCAATTTGTCTTTTAATGATGCCACTTACCAAACCGACCGCTTCTTGCATCCAAGTATGTTTACTGACCTTAGCCGTCAGGTGCTTGAGATGATTAAGCAAAGAAATATTTCTCAGGCAGAGTGTTGTCGAATGTTGTCTAAGGATGCCGCTTCAAATTATTTGTTGGCGCAAATGTATCCTGAAGGCTCACCAGCCCACCCTGCTTATCCTTCGGGACATGCTACGGTTGCGGGTGCTTGTACAACGGTTATCAAAGCCATTTTTGACGATACTCAAAATTTTGCAGCTCATTTGGATCGCAACAATGATCGTTGTCAGTTGTCAAAAGTAGCTCGACCACATCCTGATATGGAAACGGCACTTTTGTCTTTGGAGTTTAAAGAAGACGGTTATGAAATCCCTAACTACCGAGAAATTTTGAATACCATGACGGTTGGTAGTGAGTTGGATAAATTGGCTTCAAATATTGCCTTGGGTCGCAACTTTGGTGGTGTACATTACCGCCAAGATGGAGATGAGGGTATTTTGTTGGGTGAGAAGGTAGCCATTGCTTATTTGCAAGATCACCTTTTATCTTATACTGAGAATAGATTTACGGGTTATACTTTGACTCGTAGAAATGGTGATAGAATTAATATCACTTCTGATAGTATTGATGTGATTGGTCATAGTGGCAATAATGTGTAAGAACATTTTACCATTTCAATAGACTTGTTCGGCGAAAAATGACTCTATTGAAAATGCGCTAAGCTAAACAGTCTCTAATAATTTAGCAGAGTAAATTTAGTTTAATAATTAAGGGCACCCTTTACGGGTGTCCTTACATTTTTGGGCACCCATAAAGGATGCCTATACATTTTTGGGCACCCATAAAGG
>JAHDIA010000260.1 GCA_020631035.1 Chitinophagales bacterium
TATTTAACTTATTATTTAATAATAAGATTTGATTTTTATAAAGCCTGAAAGTCAATTTTTTATTTATCTAAAATTCTTGCTTTAATGACTTTCCCCAACCCAATTGAACACCCATCTATTTCTTTTTTATTTGATACTCGTATGAGGGAATCATCTCTTTTACGACTTCTTTAAAAGTATTGTTGGCATCATTTATACAGAGTGCTCCATTATTGGGCAATGGATTGTTTTGTTTTTCTGCCAACCACAATTTATTGATCTCCTGTTTGTAACGTTCCTGATCATCAGTACTAAATACTGAGGTTGATATTTTGCAATTTTTTCTTATTTCTTTGTAGATGCGGTCTTGTAGTTCGGCATAATAAGTGAGTGTGGCTTCTTGTACCTCTTTGGGGTAAGAAGTCGCAAACTCTTCTAAATGATTGGCTTTTTTTCCTTCAAGTAGTGCCACACTTTTCTCTTTGCTAGAAGATTCTGGAAGACGTTCCCAAGTTTCTAGTTTTTGGTTATAGTCTCTGATTTCCTTAAAACTATCCAGTAATTTTATATATTGGTTCTTGACATTTTTGGAAGAGATGTTAAAGGGCTTGAGTCTTTCAAAAATGACCTCAAACTTTGAAATAAATTCATCTGTTTCTTGGGTGGTATTCGGTTGCAAAATATTGCCAGGCGGAAAGTAACAACGTAGAGTGGTAAAAGCATAAATAAAAGAAATGTCTTTTTCCACTGTTTTGACAAGTGTGTCAATGATTTCTTGGTCAGAACAACTTCCTTTGGAACCGCCACAATTGCCAAATAATAGCAGTACACCAAATAGTAGTAAAATTCTTATATATTGATTTGGGGTTTTCATAATCCCAAAATTAATAAATCCTAGATTCAAACTCAAAAATTAGGATTCTATAAAATAATCTTGCATTTGAGTTAGAATGCCTTTTACAATCAAATATTGTCCCAAACAATAGGTTGACAATATCCAAAGAGCAGACCAGTGAATGGGCTGATGGAACTTATTCAATGCAATCAAGGAGTCGGACAACATAAATAGTAATGCGCCAAACAAGACCAACTGAAAACTTTGGCTGTTTACTTTTCCATAACGCTTGACCGCAAACAATGCCATCAAACAAATAACAGAGGCATACACCACTACAGGAAGTAACATATCTCCTAATTTGTCTTGAATAAGGTACAATAAACCCAATGCATATCCTACAAATGGCAAGATTAAGTAAGGATGTTGTATTAAAACAGATTGCCCATTTTTATTGGTTCGAGTAAAGGCGAATAAGTAAAAAATATGGGTCAACAAAAATGCGCCCAGTCCAAATAGAAACATTTGAGGATGACTGAGCTGAAACATCAAAAAAATATCTCCTAGCCAAGCAAAAAACAAAGCAATCATCAAAATGTATTTCAATTGGCCTTTGCTTGATTGGGCATTGGTCCAAAAAAAATACATCAAAATGAGCATTAAGGATGGTTTGAAAATATAGGTCAATACATCGAGCTTGCCAATGGCCGCCACTATGCTGACAAATGTACAAACAACATACAATGCCACACAAACTTGCTCTGATTTGAACATGGGATGAGAAATATTTTGGCTATTCATACACCCACAAAATACAAAAATTCGCTATAAATGAAAAGTAGCGCAGGACGAGCGGGCGGATGAATGCTTGTACGAAGAACTGAGCCTGCGTTGGCTAACCAGAGTAACCGCAGCCTCAAAGTCAGTCACGCTGCCCCAAAATAAAAAAGATGACATTTTTGTAAGCGATATGTTTTAGCAAAAATGTCATCTTTGTCCTCTTATTTTTTTGACTGTTTTATTCCACCGTAACTGATTTAGCCAAATTACGAGGCTGGTCCACATTGCAATCACGCAACACAGCAATGTGATACGCCAATAGTTGCAAAGGAACCACCGACAACAATGGCATCAAAGCCTCTAGTGTTTCAGGTATAGAGATAACATAGTCGGCAATGTCTTGAATGATTTGATCCTTGTGGGTTGTAATGGCAATGATGCGCCCCTTCCTAGCTTTGACCTCTTGAATATTGCTGATGATTTTTTCATAAGCACTCTCATTGGTCGCCATCACCACAACAGGCATTTGCTCATCAATCAAAGCAATAGGACCATGCTTCATTTCCGCTGCGGGATACCCTTCGGCATGAATATAGGAAATCTCTTTGAGCTTGAGTGCGCCTTCCAAAGCAATGGGGAAGTTGTAGCCTCTACCCAAATACAAGAAGTTGTGAACGTCCTTGAATTCATCCGCAATGTATTTGATTTTCTCTTCGACCTTGAGAGTGTCTTTCAACAACTGAGGAATGTTGGTAAGAGCTTGAATGTAAGATTGATACTGCTCATTAGAAATGGTGTTTCTCTTTTTAGCCAATTTGAGTGCCATCATCGTCAGTACCGTTAATTGAGTGGTAAAAGCCTTGGTTGAGGCAACCCCAATTTCTGGTCCAGCGTGGGTGTAAGCTCCAACATGGCTTTCCCTTGCAATTGTAGAACCAACCACATTGACAATACCAAAGACGGTGGCTCCTTTTTCTTTTGCCAAGCGAATGGCAGCCAAGGTATCAGCCGTTTCACCTGATTGTGAAATGGCAATAATAACATCATCTTCATTGATAACAGGATTGCGATACCTAAACTCAGAGGCGTATTCGACTTCTACAGGTATGCGTGCCAAGTCTTCAAACAAATACTCTCCGACCAAACCAGCATGCCAGGAAGTACCACAAGCCACAAAAATCAAACGTTTGGCATTGACCAAGCGTTTTTCAATTTCTGTAAAACCGCTCATACTGATGATGCCATCTTGTGGAAGCAAACGACCACGCAAACAATCAATAATAGAATTGTCTTGTTCGTGGATTTCCTTCAACATAAAATGCTCATAACCGCCTTTCTCCAGTTTCTCCAACTGAATTTCCAGTTCTTGAACATAAGGCGTCACCTCTTGATTTTCGATGTTCTTAATGCTCAAACCCTTTTTCCGATCTACCACAGCAATTTCCTCATCATTGAGGTAAATCACATTTTTGGTATATTCAACTATAGGTGTTGCATCAGAAGCAACCAAAAACTCATCTTCCCCCAAGCCAATAACAAGTGGGCTACTTTTACGAGCAGCAACCAATTTATCTGGCTCATCTTGAGAAATAACAACAATGGCATAAGCACCAACAACACTGTGCAGAGCCAATCTAACAGCTTCCTCTATAGGAACTTTTTCAATCTTTTGTATTTCTTCAATAAGGTGAATCAATACTTCTGTATCGGTATCTGACTCAAAACTATGCCCACGCTTGATCAACTCTTTTTTGATGGGAGCATAATTTTCGATGATACCATTGTGTACAATGGCGAGCCTGCCATTGGTAGAAGTGTGAGGGTGTGCATTAACATCATTTGGTTCACCATGTGTTGCCCAGCGAGTATGCGCAACACCAATGGTACCTGATTCAACAATGTCTTTGGCGTATTCGTTTAGGTTTTGTACCTTACCTTTTTTCTTATAAATATGCAGATCACCATTGCCAATGGCAATGCCTGCACTATCGTAGCCTCTATAGGCCAATCTTTGTAAACCTTTGATTAATATAGGATAAGCTTCTTTGTTTCCGACATAAGCGACAATACCACACATAAGATGTAAGTTTAAAATTGAGGAACTAAGTAAAGATTTAATTGGTTTATCATTACTAAGGTAATGGTTAAATAACAAGTTCATTGTTTTTGGCAATGAGATTTTTAGACATACAAAGAAAAAAACGCAGTCCTAGCAGAGCTAAGGAGAGTATTTTTGATGTAGTAGGTCTGAAAATATTGCACTGGGCTGGCATTCCAGCCAAAATTGGGAAGTGCTTTTTTACCATTACTAAACCAATAATTAAAAGAATTATTGTTGAAAAAAACATTGGTGAAGGGGAAAAGATATATGAAGTATTACGTTTTGGTATGACTTTTGGTTATTTTTACAAGAGTAATGTGCTGAAATTTACATTTTTTATTATTTATACCTACCAATACTTGCAATTAAAAATGGTTCTTTGAAAATTTTTGGAGAGTGGTTCTTGAACAAATAGTAGGGAGCCAGGGGCGACTGGATAGCTTGTTTAAGAACTAGCTCTCTTTTGCAAAAATTGTCAAAGAATCCTAAAAATGAATCAAAATAGACTATGAGTTTAGAGAAACAAATAAATGATCGGCTAAAAGAAGCTATGAAAGCCAAAGATGCAGCCTTGTTGAGAACCTTGCGTTCCATCAAATCTGAGATTCTGAAGGAGAAAACCAAAGCAGGAGCTACAGAAATGACTGAGGACATTGAGCTAAAAATGTTGAGCAAAATGGCGAAACAACGTAGAGACTCTTTGGAGGTTTTTAAGTCAGAAGGAAGAGAGGAATTGGCGCAAAAAGAAGCAGAAGAATTGGCAATCATCGAAACATTTTTGCCAGAGCAAATGAGTGAAGCCGAAATTTTAGAAAAAGTAAAAGCCATTAAAGAGAAAATAGGTGCCAATGCTCCTAGCGATATGGGCAAACTAATGGGCGCATCAATGAAAGAATTGGCAGGAAAGGCAGATGGGAAAGTGATTTCAGCAATCGCTAAACAATTACTGAACAACTAAATCCAAGCGTATGCTTTTGGACATTATTTTTCTGGTTTCTATTGTCTATGGAATCTTTCAGGGTTTTATGACAGGTTTCTTTACTTCTATCATCAAAATCATTCGATACTGTTTTGCTTTGGTTTTGGCAATGAAGTCAAGTTACATTATGATGGATTATCTAGGAAGCAATACGAATGTGGATACAGCATACATCCCATTGTTTGCATTTATCCTAATGTACATCTTGGTTTTGGGACTGCTTTCGGCAGTAAGCAATATTTTATCTGATTTCAAAGTAGGACTAGGTGAACAAAACCAAAGCTTGCTCAACAAAGGAATTGGAGTATTGACGTGGAGCTTTATCTTGAGCTTCTTGTTCAGTGCTTTTGTCGCTTTTGGTGAACAAGCAGGATTGATTTCACCCAATATGTTGGCTTCTTCAGCAGTATATCCTTACATTGTCGATATTTATCCTGTTATCAAATGCAAATTGGCTTATTTGATTCCAGCTTTTGGCAATATCTTGGATTCTTTCCAAAACCTTTTTGCTGACTTGGCAAGACAATTAAAAGGAGATTGTTGTTAAATAACAAAATAAATTCCTGTAACCAATTGCCTAAAAAAGCATCTTAAAGAAGAATATATATGATTGCAAAAATGTACTAGATACATTTTTGCAATCATATTTTATCTAATGCCAAGTAACTCAAATAAGAATGGATTTTGACATTGTCTCAGAAGACGACTTTAGGTATGTGGAGCAAGGAGAAGGGAAAGTGCTGTTGCTTTTGCATGGACTTTTCGGTGCATTGAGTAATTTTTCCGACCTCATTCAACACTTTTCAAAATCTTATCGTGTCATCATTCCCATGTTGCCGCTGTATGAAATGCCTGTTAAACAGAGTAGTGTTGGCGAATTAAAAAACTTTCTCCAACAATTCGTTGAATTCAAACAACTTACTGATCTTATCCTCATTGGCAATTCGTTAGGGGGACACATCGCTCTATTGTATTCTATTGAGTTTCCTGAAAAAGTATCTGCTATGGTGCTAACAGGCAGTTCTGGATTGTTTGAAAATTCCCTCGGAGATACGTTCCCTACTCGTGGCAATTATGACTATGTAAAAACCAAAACGGAAGCTACTTTTTACGATTCCAAAATGGCAACCAAAGATTTGGTAGACGAGGTTTTTGCCACTGTCAATGATCGAGAAAAAGTATTGCGCATCATTTACATTGCCCGCTCTGCCATTCGACAAAATGTAGGCGAATACCTCAAAGACCTCCATACACCTACTTTGCTTATTTGGGGCAAAGACGACATCATTACTCCCGCTTTTGTGGGCAAAGACTTTGACGACAAATTGCCCAATTCCGAATTGCATTATATCGAAAAGTGTGGACACGCCCCAATGATGGAGCATCCACAAACCTTCAATCAACTCACTGAACAATTTCTCAATAAGTTGTTTGAAAAGTAAGCAGGTGAATAGATTTTTTAGACTTGTTCGGCGGGTCAGATTGGAGTGAAAATTGAGCTATTTTCGACCACATGTAGCCTTTTTGAAGGAGCATAGCTGTAGCTACGTGATTGAAAAAAGGCCTAATGTGGGAAGGAAAGAGCCATTTTTCGCCCAATATGATTTCCCGCCGAACAAGTCTTTTAGAACGGAACGTTGAGATTTTCAAACCATCGTTTGTCCCTGCTATCCATTCCTACTCCTCATTTCAGCCCGATGCTCGGGCTTACATTGCGGGGTATCCATTACTATCAGGCGTAATATCGTTTCTCTTGTTTCCTTGTCGGTTCTGGCATTTTCTGTCATTTCTTATATAAATTATCCTAATAAACCTTAATAATCGAACGTACTAGGGGGCTTTTACGTTAAATATGTAAAATGCGCTAAAAAATTTTTCAATAAAAACTTGGTTTTACTTGCTTTAATGGTTTTTTTAGCCGAACTTTTTACTTAGAAACCTATGTAAAACTTTTTGTGAAAGACATGATAAAACATTGAACAACTAATTTAAAATGATAGCGAAAGATTTGGTAGTACAAGACATCATCCCCTTGAAAATTTCGGATACTGGAAATAGTGCATTAAACCGTATGATGGAATACAATGTGCATCACTTGCCCGTTGTTGAGGAAAAAATTTACAAAGGTATGATCGCAGAATATGATTTAATGGATATGGATTATAGAAATGAAACAATTGGAGAATTGACATTGGAGAATGAACGTATCAATGTTAATGTAAAGGATCATTTGTTTGACATTGTCAAAAAAATGAATCAATACGGAACTTCAGCTATTCCCGTAGTGGATGACGAAGGGCATTATGTTGGACTGATTCAAAGAGATGGCGTTTTAGAACGTATCGCCAACATCAATGCTTTTAAAGACCCAGGAGGTATCATTGTATTGGAAATGAATACTTCTGATTATTCAATGGGAGAAGTCGCACAAATCATCGAATCGGAGGGCGCACGCATTTTGGCAACTTATGTCGAAACCTCGCCCGATTCCAAAAAGATGACGCTCACACTCAAATTGAATAAGGTAGACCTCAATACCATCATTGCTACTTTTGAGCGATATAGTTACGAGATCAAAGCGTCTTATGGTGAAGAAACTTTTGACGATTACTTACAAGAACGTTATGATTCTCTAATGAAGTATCTCAAGATATAATAGTTATGTAGAGCCAAGCACTTGTGTATACAAAACTCATTTCCCCCCTCATAAATTTGTTTTTTTTGATTGTTGTCTATACTTCAGCTATTTGGAGCCAAACACAATCGACATTTTTAGTGGTTGACACTATCTTGGTGACTGGTAATAAGGTGAGCAAAGCAAGCTATCTATTTAGAGAGTTGGCTTTTGGGATAGGAGATTCTCTCCTAATCAGAGATATAGATGCCATTTTTACCGAAAGTGAAGACAATCTACTCAATACTGACTTATTCAATAAAGTTTCCATTGATACTTTTAGGGTGCAAAACCAACATACTTATGTCAAATTGGACATCGAAGAACGTTGGCGCATCTATCCCATTCCAACTTTACAAGTAGTTGACCAAAATTACAATGTTTGGTTGCAAGATCACAATGCCGATTTGCGGCGCGTGATTTATGGAGCGTATTTCAATATGTACAATGTACGAGGGCGAGGAGAAAGCATCATCGCTTCCTTGCAAATGGGCTATAGTCGGTGGGCGCAATTTCGTTACATTTTCCCTTACATTGATCGCCAAAAACAATGGGGACTCAAAACCCGGTTGGAGTACATTGGCGACCGACAGGTGTATTACCAAAGCGATGCCAATAAGTTACAATATTTTCCTGCTGACTCAGCCGAGTTTATTCCAGATAAACCCTTGATGCATCGTTGGACAGGCAACATTACCCTCAAAAATAAAAAACGACTCAACACCGCTCACTTT
>JAHDIA010000261.1 GCA_020631035.1 Chitinophagales bacterium
GTATAGTACGAAAAGGCATGGTCAAAATGTTAAGAAATTTATTTTACAGTGTACTCAGTTTGTGTGTATGTATAAGCATTGAACAAGAGTGAACAGGAGCCTCTTCTTGTAAACCAAGCAGTTACAAGAAGAGGTTTTTTTGAATCAAAAAATGAAAATTATGGGCTTTTTTTTACGATGGATTTTTGCAGTAATTTTTATTTAACTGTATGGTAATTAGGTTTTTGTGGTTTGTTTTTTATGGTATTGTAGTGAAAAAAAAGAAGGTGAATATAGAAAAGTGTATTTGTATATTCGTCTGGTTTGCTCCAACTTTGTAACATGATTATTTGAGTAGATTTAAACAGACTCTAATAACAATAACATTATGCAAAAACAACTTTCGTTTTGGAATAGAAGATGAATGATAAAGCTCTAGAATATGTAGGAAGTATTGAAATATGGGTTTTTTGTTTTATGTATTTCAAACACCATTGTATTTTTTGTAATGTAAATGTGAACAAGATTCAATTAACTTTGAATCATTGTTTAAACAATTTACAATGTCAGTTGACAGTATACTTATTTTAAAAATTTAAAATTTACATTATGAAAAATCAAAAGAAGAAGTTGAATAAGATGACGATTACTGAATTGACCAAAAAACAGCAAAACAAAGTGCTTGGTGGAAAGACATATAGATGTCCTGTGTTAGCTAGTTACGTTCGCCCAAGTGTAGATCCCAACTCGCAATGTGTTTGCTGGTAATCATCAAAGATAGAAAAACACTTTACTTGCTTGCAAGTAAAGTGTTTTTCTACAGAATAAGCGTTAAGGTTTGTAGCGTGTAAATAATTGATTATTAATTGTTTGAATTGATGTGTTGCTTTTTTTGAGCTTGAAAAGTATGTAAAGTGATTCAATTTTGTGCTTGCAATGCCCCAACAACTTGCTTTAACTTTGAGGTATAATTATTTTTTAACCATAAAAGTTTAAAACTATGAAAAAGCAAATGAAAAGCTTGAAATTGAACAAAATGACTGTAACTGCATTGACTCAAAAACAGCAAAATGGGATTGTAGGAGGAGCGACTAGAAATGGGTGTAACATTCAACCTATAAAATCAAAAAATCTCCATCCTGCTGATAGCCCTGTTACACAGTGTATTTGTGCATAACATGAGCAACATTTGATTTAAACAATTATACGTCATTGGCATTGCCAATGACGTATAATATCTGAACTTAAAATCATTCAAAAATGAAATGGGAAGCAATAGCACCAAGCAAAAAAAAGATAAAAACAGCCATTACAGAATTGGCGGCAATTACCGCTATAGAATTGCAAAAAGAAAATTGTCAATTTAATCTTGTAAGTGGGCGGGCGGGTGCGCTCATCTTCCTAGCAAATTTTAGAAAGGAATTTAACAATTACGAATACGATGCTCTTATTCAAAACCAAATTGAACAACTCTTTGATGATTTATCTTCTCAAGAAATGTCTGCTGATTTGTACTATGGTTTTTCGGGCATTGCTTATACCTTACAATACCTACAAAAAAAAGAACTCATCTCTGAAGAAGAATTAGCCGAATCTTTCTTTGATGATTTAGATGAATATGTGCTTCAAGCCATCCAACAAAACAAAGAAACGGCTAACTTAGAATTGATACTTGGCAATGCTGGAATTGCTGTCTATCTTTTTAATCGCCCCAATACTCCTACAATATTAAATGCTTATCAAACGATGATTGAAAGCATTGACCAAAACAAAATTTTAGATTTAGCTAAGGGCAATTCTTGTAAATGGCTTACAACAGGTCTGGAAAACAATCAATACTATTGTTTGGGAATGGCACATGGCATCCCAGCCATTCTATCACAACTAGGGGGAATTTACAGCAAAAAAATCCAAAAAGATCATACCAAATACTTGTTGAGCCTCGGAATGCAAGGAATGCTTAATGAAGAAAATCAAGATTGTGATTTTAGTTTTGATCACACCATAACACTCCAAAACAATGAAAAAAAATATCAATCTCGATTGGCATGGTGTTATGGCGATTTAAGTGTAGCCCTTGGATTTATGCAGGCAGCAATGGCAACGCACAACCAAAGTTGGTATTACAAAGCCATAGATATCGCAAGCAAAGCAGCCCAAAGAGATGCCAAATATGCGAATATTGTCGACAACAGCATCTGTCATGGAAGTCTAGGAGTTGTGCATATTTTCAATCGTTTTTATCAACTTACCTGGGAGGATATATTTAAGGAACAAGCACTCTTTTGGTTGGATCATGCTTTGCAAATGGCTGAACAATACCAAGGCGTCCAAAAGTACCACACCAAAACGCCTGACAAAAATAGCATTATGCAAATTGATTATGATATGGGCTTGTTGTGTGGGACAGCAGGGGCAGGTTTGGTACTTCTAAGCCTCATTTCTGAGACAGAGCCTGATTGGGACGATGTTTTGTACACCAATATTCAGACCAAACGAAGGAGCAATAATCAGATTTCTTTATTGGATATAGATTTCTTTTATAGATAATCTAATTGTCAAAGAACCTTTACCTATTATGCAACATTGGACAGATACCACCAATGCTGTATAATACAAAAAAGGAAACAGCAAAGAAAGGATGAAAATGGAAGGGTGAAAAATCGAAACATTCCGCCATAAAAACGAGTATCTGTAAGTAAACAAACACTAAATACTGTGTAAATTAAATCTCTATACATTTTGTGTGCATCTTTTCGTCCTATACTGCATCTCGTACTCGCCTTTGGTAGCTATGGCTACCAGGCTCCGTGCGTTCTTTGTATAGAACAAAAATCTACTACCCAAAATACATATTTACTTATTTTACACAGTACTAAAAGCGTATCTCAAAATGAAAAATACTTCGGATATACACATTCATCCCAATTTTGTCCTACGATTGCCTCGATTACCACTCAATTTTTTACAAGATTTTTTAAAACGTTTAGAGACCGAAAAGGAAGAGCTTGTCTTTCAATCCCTCTTTCAAAAGAATATTTTTTGCGAGGCAATTTTTGCAGCTTCCCCAACACTTTACTACGAATTTGAAAAGTGGGTCAATGGCAAAACACTTGAAGTCAAAAAAGTCAACAAGCTCAAAATATCTTTGTTAAAGTACCTCAAACGTATGTGTTACCGAACCACACCCTTTGGTTTATTTGCAGGAGGAGGTATAGGACAAATTAGTCAAGAAAAGGAAAGCAATTTTATCGAAAATCCTGAAGGAAACATCAAACGGCATACCCGACTTGATATGGCATTTCTTTCACAATTTGTGGAAGACTTGTGTCAAAAAAAGCCCTACAAAAAACACTTGCGCTTTTTTCCCAATTCTAGCATTTATCCAATTGGCGAACAATGGCGGTATGTCGAAAAAAACGATCAAGGAGTAGGGGAGGGCAAGTACAACCTTAGTTCCGTAGATCAATCGTATTACCTCAATGATATTTTTGAAAAAGCCCAAGAGGGATTGACCATCACAGATTTAATTGAACAAGTCATAGATGAAGATGCCACAGCGGAAGAACTAAAAATATTTATTGAAGAGATTGTCAAAGAGCAGTTGCTCAAACACGAACTAGAAGCCAATATCTCAGGAGAAGATTACCTCGAACGCATCAAGGCATTTGTAAAAAGAGTAGAAACACAGGAAGACATATCCGAAACCAACCCTAAATCTGTTTTATGTAAAATTGTCCAGATACAAAAATTACTCAAACAACTAGATACCCAAACAGAAAATACTCCCCACGAATACAACAATTTAATTCAGGTCATTGAAACATTGGGCGTGGCTTTTGACAAATCTAAACTCCTACAAATAGACAGTATTTATGAAGGAGAGATGAAGGTTGCACAAACCCATATTCAAGAGATTTTAAAAGTCTTACCTGTATTAAATAATTTAAACGAACGTAGACCCTCCAAAATGGAGGAATTTGTTCGGGCTTTTCAAGAACGTTATGAAGATAAAATGGTACCCATAGCTGAGGCATTGGACCCAGAAACAGGCATTGGCTATCTACAAAACATAAGCAATACCAGTTCGCCACTGCTAGAAAATATCCGATTTCCTAGACAAAGTGGAGAAAATAAGCTAGCAATCAATGCCAAAACAAAATTACTGTTTAATAAGTTAAAAGAGGCCATCCAAACTCAGCAACAAATTGTAGAGTTGACAGATGAGGACCTCAAAAACGTATCAAAAAAGAACTGGGACAATGTGCCCAAAACCATCCAATTCAATTGTTGGTTCTTTAGTGATGAACAAACAGGAGAAGAACGAATTTTAATCAAAGGTGTGGGTAGTGTTTCAGCGATTCGAATACATACCCGATTTGCCTCTGCCAGTTCTAAATTTAAACAACTGGTCAAAGACATTCTCAAGGAGGAAGACCAACAGAATGGTGATGAAGTTCTGGCAGAACTGGTCCACCTACCAGCTTCAAGAGTGGGCAATATTTTAATGCATCCGCATATTTGTGATTACGAAATCCCTTTTCTTGCAAAATCGACCCTTGATGCCGAGCAACAATTAAATTTAAACGACCTTTTGCTCAAAGTAGAAAATGGGCGCATTCGTTTATGGGCACCCAAATTGCAAAAATATGTGTTACCCAAATTGTGTACAGCTCACAATTACGAACACAATTCGTTGCCTATTTATCATTTCCTATCAGAAGTAGAAGGGCAGGGCAAAAAAAATCACTTTAGTTTTGGATGGGATATTTTAACTGACCTTTATCATTTTTCTCCTAGGGTGGTGTATAAAAATATTGTACTGACACCTGCCACCTGGCGCATCAAAAGGAGTGAATTTGAATATTTGTTAAAACTCAAAGACGAGCATTTGTTAAAAGGATTTGGCGAATGGCGCGCAAAATACAATATTCCCAATGTAGCCATTTTTAGAGAATTTGATTTGGTGATGTATATTGATTTTGAAGTATTGTGGAGTGTAAAGGTTTTTATACAAACGATCAATAACAAAAGAAATATTCAGTTGTACGAATGTTTGGGCAAACAAACACCCAATATTGATGGGCAATATTTTAACACAGATTACTTTTTTACAGTCATCAATAATACATTGTCAAAGCCAAGGCAATCGGCAGTTGGGATGCAAGTCAAGTCCAATCAAGATGTCAAGCGTAGTTTTTATATAGGAGAAGAATGTTTGTTTTTTAAATTGTATACTGGCGATAGAACTACTGATGAAATCATAGCTTGGCAACTCCCCCAATTGGTCAATGAATTGAGCGAAGAAAATCTGATTGACAAATGGTTTTTCATCCGCTATAACGATCCCAAAAATCATTTACGACTGCGTTTTTTCCTAAAAGACAAAACGCACTGTGGTACAGTAATGCAATTGGTACATCAAGCATTTGAGCCATTTTTGGAAAGTGGCAAAATTTGGAATATACAAATGGATACCTATGTACGAGAACTAGAAAGATATGGAGCCAATTCTATAGAAGCCGCTGAACATATTTTTTGTATAGACAGCATTGCTTGTTGCCACCACCTAATGAAAATGGAAAGTGAGCAAGACCGTATGCTGATTGGAATTTTACGCATCGACCAATTGATGAATGATTTCCAAATAAGTTTGCCCCAAAAAATGGAATTGATGTATGTACTTTCTGAATCTTTCAAAAAAGAATTCAATGCAGACAAAAATACCAAAGCGCAATTGAGTCATTTGTACCGTACCCACAAAAACGACATCCGAAAAGTATTACAGAGAATACCGCCCCACGATGCCTTTGAACAACATTTTGACAATGTTAAAGGGCAAAGCCAACAACACCAAGCTGCTGTACAAGAAATATTAAATTTAAAAGAAAAAGGTGAACTACAATTGCCTTTTTCAAATTTAATGAGTAGCTACATCCATATGAGCCTTAACCGATTGATGATGGATCAGCCCCGCCAACACGAATTGGTATTGTATGATTTTTTGTATCAATACTACCGTTCTGAATCTAAACGAAATACTGCCACGCAGAAATAAAAATCAACTTATACCTCAATTTTAAGACGTAAAAACCAAGTAATCAAATATAGCTTAATTGTTTGGTTTTCAATGTTGTATGTGCTGGTGTTCCTAAAAGCATACCTTGCTATCTTTACGTAAAATCACTCAAAATATGTTTGTTATAATTTTCATTATGCTTGAAATTTGGAGTAAATAAATACCAAGGGGCATCAGGCCAATGCTTACTTGTAATTACCTAAGAACATTTATTTTCATCATTTTAAAATTTTATGTGTAATGAGAAATTTGAAATCATTAATCGTGGCACTTCTTACAATGACTGTATTGTTTACCAGTTGTGCAAAAGAGGATATTTTGCAAGAGACAACACCTATGACAATTGCCTCCAAAAAAGGAGAAGATAAAGTCGAAGAAGTTAACAACTTAAAAGGACCAGACATTGCAATAGCCAATTATCAAATTACAATAGGAGGTAATAAATACCAACCGTGTAAATACTCTAGATATGAATTGGCTGATAATACTTACCATACCTACCATGAAGTGAATGGTGCCAGCTTTAAATATATTTTTAATAAAGGGCAGACGGATGAATTTAGCGTAATTACGTCTGATAAAGTATTGTTGCAGTTGTGGCCTACAGGAGGTCAGCACAATGTTGTTGTAAGAGTGGTGAATCCTGTAACTGGGGTAGAGTTGATAAATAGTGAATCCACTAATTACATATTCAACCATCAAGGTGCAGGTTGTTATACTTCTCCTGATACTCCAGGCGGAAACAATGGTAATTAATTAAAAATAGTAATTAATTAAAATTACTCTTTTCATTATTCAGAAGTGTACAGTTTTTTAAGTAGATAAAAAAAGACTAACTTGAATTTGAAACCAAACAAAAATCAAGTTAGCCATGAATGATAAAAATTTTATCAAGACAAAAATACAAAAAAGTATAAAAAAATTATTAAAGGTTACTTATCTACCAAAGCGAGCTTTACAAAGAATCAACTTTTTGTCTTCTTTAGTAGGTTCAATTATCCTAAAAGGTTCTTGTCAGATTAGTCAAATGGCTCTAACAGTCAATGATGGAAGCAAAAAACAAGAGAGTCAAAAAAAACAGATTTCTCGATTTTTAAACAATGAATCATTCAATTATGAAACACATTACTTTCCATTTGCTTTCCATATACTATTACAATTGTCGAAACGGAAACATTTAGAATTTTCGATAGATGCGACAGTGGCAGGTAGAGGGTGTATGGCATTGGTAATCAGTGTTATATATAAAGGCAAAGCTCTTCCAATTGTTTGGAGTGTCCATAAAGCTAAAAAAGGACATTTACCAGAAAAGGCGCATTGTGAACTCTTAGAAGAATTATCCAAAATAGTTCCCAATGATTGTCAAGTAACTATATTAGGAGATGGCGAGTTTGATGGTTGTGACTGGCAGGCAGCCATAGTTAACAATGAATGGAACTACGTTTGTCGTACTTCTAAAAATATAGTATTGGATTGGGACGGTCTGTGTTTTAAGACAGAGGATATGATGATAGAAGAGGGTGACCATTTATTACTAGAAGATTTACTATTTACAAAAAAAGAATATGGTCCAGTAAATATTCTGCTTTGGCATGACAAAAAACATAAAGAAGCTATTTTTTTAGTAACTAATTTAGACGAAGTTGCCCAGATAAAACAGTTGTATAAAAAACGCTTTAAAATCGAACCTTTGTTTCGAGACCAAAAAAGTAAAGGCTTTAAATTGGATAAAAGTGGACTAAGCGACCCTGAAAGGTTAAAACGTTTATTGATTATTTGTTTTCTAGCTACTGTGATTTGCATAATGGGAGGTGTAAAAGCCTTTAAATCAAAGTTTTATAAACAAATAGCAGAACAAGAAAAATCTAT
Source organism: Chitinophagales bacterium (assembly GCA_020631035.1). GTDB lineage: Bacteria > Bacteroidota > Bacteroidia > Chitinophagales > UBA2359 > JAHDGP01. The sequence goes on from JAHDIA010000261.1 coordinate 7,928, forward strand.
GTTAAGTCTCTTCCAATTGGGATTAAGATTTATTCATCTTTTAGTAGATTTGAGACAGTGGAGAGCTTTTAGCTGGAAATATGATTTTAAAACTACAAAGT
>JAHDIA010000262.1 GCA_020631035.1 Chitinophagales bacterium
AAAAACAAAGAGCAGACCCATATATATTTATATTGTTTTAGTTTTTTCATATCATCTGGTTTTACCTTATTCTTTTGAATCTAAAAATTATTTACAGAATTGGATTGTTCTCCAATTTATTTTTTGGAGCAAGTGTTTGGGGGCTTCGTCGCTACTTGTCTCCCCGCTATCCACTTTTACTCCTCCCCCCAATTAAATTGGGGGTGCGGGGTAACCGTTTCTATCGGGGCTAGCTTACAAGGCTTAGTCACTTTCGCAGAACACCTCTTTTACAAACATTGGCTCTACTTAACAAAATGGAGTAATTACTTAGATAAGTAATCCAATAATTTTTGAGCTTTTAATTTGCTCTCTTGGCTAATATCAGGGCTATCCAATCTTTGTTGTGATTTGGCTTTTAAGGTATCCAATAATTTTTGAGCTTTAGCCTTCTCTTCTGCATTGGCATTGGCATCAGTCATTACTTTTTTAGCCTGATCAATTTTCTCCTCAAGTGTCAATTTGGGAGCTTGATTTTGTGAGTTATTGCTGATTGATTTGTTTTCGGGAGTGGCTACAATTACAGGCGTAATTTTGACACTTTGACTTTTGTTAGTCATTGCCTTTTCAGCTTGCCCAACTTCTTCCTCAACTACCAATTGGGGGGCTTGATTTTGTGGAGCCTTGGCAGATTTGTTGGGGGGCATCACTACCACCACTGGGGCAATCTTAACACTTTTACTTTCATTAGCGATTGCTTTTTCAGCTTGCCCAACTTCTTCCTCAACTGCCAATTGGGGGGCTTGATTTTGTGGAGCCTTGGCAGATTTGTTGGGGGGAGTAGCAAGTGTTACAGGAGTAATTTGAACACTAGAAGGAGCTTCTTGTGTCAAGAATACAATTTTTTCTGTAATCTCATCCAACTCTTTTTGAAGGATGGCTTTTTGAGCAGCATCCGTAGTTTGGACAATGCGTTGCTCTAAGTCTTTTTTGTTCTTTCTCAGTTTTTCCAACTGATTTTGGTCTTCTTCCAGAACAATATGGAAGTTGTTTGAAATATTGTTGGCATTTACATTCCCCACAAATGAAATGGCAAACAACAATAAAGATAATAGTACATACTGTTTTTTCATTTGGTATTTATTTTGGTATTGAATTAAATACTCCTCAATGATGAAACAAATTTGTTTCAAAAACTAACAATTGTGTCTATGTTCTTCTTGTCTTTATACTTTCAGAAAATAGTATACATTCAATATGAATAAAAAAGATCTAGTTATTTGTTCCTATTAGAATAGTAGTTTCCCAGATAAAATTTCATGTATTTAAGTTTGCTATAGGTACAATAAAATAAGCGGGTATTCTCCAATTCACTATAAGCTTATAATATTGTCTATCAGCAACTTAACTTCTATGCAATATATCTATCAATTCAGTTCCTGTACTTATTATGCGTATGGAAGTGTTTTATTAGGTAATATACCAAATATGCTGGGGTATTAAATTTCAATGCATATACCTATTATTAGTTTTATTATCGTAAAGCAAGATAAGTATTTTTTTTCATTTTTTTCACTTTCACCTTATAATATTTAGGGATTCTAATTCTAAGTAATTGCCAATCTGGAACAATGTTTTTAACTTTTTAAGTATAAGTTTAGGAATACCATACTTGTTAATACCTTTGATTAGGAAAAGGTAAACACCTAATTGAAAAATTTTGAAAAAAAAATTAAGCCTCCTTCAAACAGTACTAAGTTCAACTCTTTGAATGTATCGTAGGTCAAAGGCTTGTTGTTGGGTATTTTGGGCTAAGTGACATACATATTCCTCTACAATTTGCACCTTTTGAATAGCCCAGTTTTGGGATGCATATTGTACAATATTTTTAGAGCAATCACACAAATATAGCTCATTTGACATGCCCTGTCCACACGCTTTTAAAATGGCTTCTTTGCGTGTCCAGAGTTCAAAAAAGGCATGCGTCTTGTCTAGGCTTTCTTCAATGTATTTTCTTTCATTTTCACAAAAAAAATATTTTAAGGCAACTACATTTATATTTTTTTTGAGGTATTCTACATCTATTCCAAGTGGTTCTTGCTCTCCAAATACCAATACTATATAGTCTTTAGAATGGGAAATATTGAACTCAACCCATTGAGGAATATAAGGCTTGCCATTTGTACCACTTGTCCAATTGTCTATCAATTGTTCAGCATATTGAGTATGTTTCAGTGCTTTTTTAAGCAATAGCCGCCCCACTAATCTATGCCACTGTGTCTCCCTATACTTAATGCTACAAATTTCTCTTTGCATATTCTCTGGAAGTTTTTTCAGAAGATGTGCAAAATCTGTTTCTTGCCAATGTCCTAAATTGTGTACCCAAATATTGAGCATAAATGAATTTTTTAGATTTTTTGTTGAAAAAATTGTAGCTTTGAAAACCATCATTTTATCCCTTACAATATGATAAATGTAAAAACCAATACACTATTTTATTGTCTGTGTTTTTTGTATATTTTTTGCTTACCATCTTGTCAAAATCCAAATGGGCAAACTCAATATGATTCGTCTACACCCTGTTCACATAGAGCAGATTTTGTTGCCTTGTGGAAAGTCTCAAGAGCCATCAAAGTCAATGTAGATGTAAGTAAAAGACAACAATCAAGACATTTGCAGTTGGATAAAGAAGGACAATTTGTTATGGAACACCGCAAATTAAAAAATTTAACTGCAACCAGTACTGTAGAAAATGAAAAAATGGTTTTCTATAACTGGGAATCAGAATTTAACATTCAAAACTCTTTTACAGGTGATTGGACATATTGCCCTCAAAAGAAAGAGTTAATACTTGATGCAAAAAAATTTCAATTAAATTCAGAAGCTCCTATAATAGATTCTATTGTCTCTTTCCCAATGCAGCTAAAGCAATTACGCAATGACAGTTTAACACTCAGTTGGGAGAAATTTACAATTCTTTTTACCAAAGTAGATTCATTAAGTCAATAATATGCCAAGTAGTTATTTTACACTTTTTTCTCTACAAGTCCCCAAATACAAAAACAAATTAGCCATTGCTGATTTAGAAATTTCCTATCTAGATTTGTACACTACTAGCATCCAATTTATACTAGGCTTACAATCACAAATCAATGTAGGAGATACCTTATTTGTATGCTGTGAAAAAAGTTTGACTTACATCATTGCTGCCTTTGCTTGTGATTATCTCAACCTTGTTTTCGTACCTTATTCCTTTGAATCTCCTCAAAAGAAAAAAGCTGATTTTTTAAAAGAGCTACAAGCTAAATTTGTAGTAGACCATCATTTTATTGAGCAAACCTCTATCAACAAGATTGATGGTTTTGTTCCCAAAAATATAGTGATAGACGAACAGGTACAAGCCATCTTTCAAACAAGTGGCACAACAGGCAAAAGCAAAGGGGCTTGTTTTTCTAAAGTGGCTGTCAACGCCAACATCCAAAACAACATCCAAAACTTACAAATCAATGAGAACGACATTATGTGGTCCTACGGAGGACACCACTTACCAGCTTTTATTTTTACATTTAGCATTTCTACCTTAGTTTCTGGTGGCAGCTTGTTGCTCTCACCACTGGCACCCTTAGACAGCCCTAGCTTCATTAAAAAACACCGTCCAAGTATCACCTATTTACCTCCAGCAAGCATCACAATGTTGCATCGTTTCTCCATCATCTGGGACCATTTAGATTTGTCTTCCCTCCGTACAGCTGTAGTCGCTGGTGACAGTGCGCCAGATAGCATCCCTCAATTGCTTTTTGACAAAGGCATTCAATCGGTATACCACGCCTATGGTAGTACCGATGCCTGTATGGCGACTCCTTTGTTAGAACATTGGGTATACAATACCGATACCCCATACATTATGTCCTTTGACATCAAAGCATGTCAAGGCTGGGAATATACTATAGCCCAAGATGGTGAACTGCTTACAAGAGGCATTGGCCAAATGAAACATTATCTAAACCGTCCCGACCTGACTCAAGAGGTATACAAAAATGATTGGTTCCATACTGGAGACATAGTCGAATACCGAGACACGCCCGAATTGGGCAAACGCTTGTTCTTTGTTTCTCGCAAAAAAGACATCATCAAAGTGATGAACAATGTTGTTTCTCCCCTAGAAGTCGAACGAGTCATTAATCAAGTAGAAGAGGTAAGTGAATCTGCTGTGTTTGGTATACCCGATGCTTATATTGGTGAAAAAATCATCGCTTGTGTGGTACTAAAAAATGAAGCGAAAGCAGAACTTATAACAAAAAAAATAAAATACCTTTGCAATTCACTATTAGATAGTTATGCCATCCCTAAAAAAATAGAGATCCTAGAAAAACTCCCCAAGACCAATACAGGACACACACTAAAAATTCAGAAAAGTATTTTAAAAGCAAAATATCTTTAGTAGATTTATTATATTAACTCCCGTCCCCAATTTATTACTTTTTGGATTGGGTCTTTATAGGCCTTAATCCTGTGCGTTTAAAGCTTGGAATTATGACTACACTAGAAGAATTTAACAGTAAATTAGAAGAAGAATTCGACGAATTGGAGCCAGGCAACCTCAAAACGGATGTTCCTTTTGCCGACCAAGTAGATTGGAATTCGGTTAATGCCCTTATTGTAATGGCACACCTTAAAACAGAGTATGGTGTTGACATCAAAGTAAAAGATTTACAAGAAGTCAAAACGGTTGCTCAATTGTTTGATTATGTTAAAAGAATAATGGTTCTTTGAAAATTTTTGGAGAGTAATTCTTGAACAAATAGTAGGGAGCCGAAGGCGACTGGATAGCTTGTTTTAGAATTAGCTCTCTTCAACAAAAATTTTCAAAGAACGGAGAAAATCTTTATAAATGGGCTTATTTTCTATTTCCAATGTTGGGATTGATGGACTGGCAACAGTTGTGCCCCAAAATGTCTATGACAATTTGGACTATGATTGGATTCCTGAAAAGGATCGAAAAAAACTCATTCAAACAACAGGCATTGCTCAAAGAAGGTATGTCGATGAAGGAGTGACTACTAGCGATTTGTGTGAGAAAGCAGTCAATGAACTATTAAACAAATTGGAATGGGAACGTACAGAAATTGATTTACTGGTTTTTGTCTCTCAAATGCGAGATTACATTGTTCCCAATACGGCGACCATTCTACAACACAAATTGGGCTTGTCCAAGAACTGTGCAGCCTTTGACATTCCCTTGGGTTGTTCTGGTTATGTGTATGGTTTGTCTGTCGTTGCCAGTATGATACAATCAGGTGTTGCCAAAAAAGCCTTGTTGTTGGTAGGAGATGCCACTTACCGCCAACTGTCCTATCAAGACAAAACCACCTTCCCACTTTTTGGAGATGCTGGTTCCGCAACAGCATTAAGTTACAAAGAGGAAGTGCCTCCAATGTTCTTCAATCTACAAACTGATGGAGAAGGTTATCAAGCAATCATTGCAGAGGATGGCGGAACACGCAATCCTGCCAATGCCGATTCTTTGATTATGCAAGAAATACAAGAAGGGGTGATTCGAAACAAACATCATGTAGCATTGGATGGTTTAAAAATTTTTGAATTTGCAGTCAGTGAAGTGCCTGGCAATATCAAAAAATTGCTTCGTTTTGCTGAACAAGATAAAGACAGTATAGACTATTTTGTTTTTCATCAAGCCAATAAATTGATGAATGAGACCCTACGTAAGTTTTTAAAAATTCCCGTAGAAAAATATCCCTATTCTCTTGAAAATTTTGGCAATACCAGTTCGGCAAGTATTCCTTTAAGCATCAATTATCAAATACACCAACAAGCCAGTAAAGAAAAACTAAAATTCTTGCTCTCTGGTTTTGGCGTGGGACTTTCTTGGGGTTCACTGATCTTAGAGACAGCACCTTTTCTTTGTTTACCCCTTATCGAATACTAAATTAAATCATTCAATGTCTAGCTCATCACCATTTAGTTTAAAAGACAAAACCATACTGCTTACGGGTGCTTCGTCGGGCATTGGGCGGCAAACTTGCATCAGCATTGCCAATATGGGTGCCAATGTAATTTTGACAGCACGCAATCAAGAAAAGCTTCAAGAAACATTGAGTAAAATGAAAGGCAACAATCATCAAATCATTCTTGCCGACTTGACCGATGATGCCCAACTAAACAATCTAGTTGAACAACTTCCTAAGTTAGACGGCTTGGTCCATTGTGCAGGCATTGTCATTGTACGTCCCATTCGATTTCTCGACAAAAAAGAATTGCAAGATATGCTGGACATCAATTATTTAGCCCCTAGCCTATTGAGCAATGCTGTTCTCAAAAAAAGATTGATGAACAAAGGGGGAGCTTTTGTTTTTATTTCTAGTTTGGGAAGTAGTCAACCCTATTTTGGTGGCAGTGGATATAGTGGGTCGAAGGGAGCAATTAGCTCTTTTAGCAAAACACTTGCCCTCGAATATTGCAAAAAAGGCATCCGTTCCAATGTCATTTCTCCTGCCTCAATCAAAACAGATATATTTGAGGAGATGGAGGAGATGCTCGACAAAGATTTTATAGAAAAGTATGCCGCAAAATACCCTTTGGGAATTGGACTAGCTGAAGATGTTGCCAATATGGTCATCTTCTTACTCTCTCCTGCTTCCAAATGGATTACAGGAATGGATTTTCAAATGGAGGGCGGACTTCTACTAAACAGATGATGCAATGAAAGCAAGCATTTGTATAGTTGTACCTGTTTACAAAAGTCAAAAATCGCTTTCCATTCTGATTGAACGCAGTCAAAAAGCCTTGCAAGCAATTGATTCCAATCCACAGTTTATTTTTGTAGATGACAGTGGTTACAAGATCAATAAAAGTTGGGATATTTTAAAAAAACTACAAGCTGATAACAAAGCCAATATACACCTTATCAAGCTCAGTGGCAATTATGGGCAACCCATCGCAACAGTGTGTGGGTTGATTAGAGCCAAAGCAGATTATGTGGTTACCTTAGACGATGACTGCCAATATCCTCCTGAAGAAATCTCTAGACTGATTGATTTCCTAGAAGAACAAAAAGCAGACATTGCATTGGGCATTGGGCATCTCGAAAAAATCAAAAGTAAATTTAAAATCAAGGTACTCAATTTTATCAAGCAATTTTTAAAACAAGGGAATCATACAACACGTTATGGCTCCTCTTTTAGGCTCATTAGAGGGAGCATTTGTCAAAACTTAATTGACGACTTTAATCGTTTGGTCATCATTGATATTTTTTTATTGGAACAAAGCACCAAGTTTGTCTATTTACCCATTGAAACAATGCCTCGAATGGAGGGCAAATCAGGTTATTCATATATGAAGGTTTTCAAACGCTTGACCAATATCATTGGTTATTATACGACCATTCCTTTAAAAGCCATCATCATCATTGTCTTTTTTATATTGTTAATCGTTTTAAATTTACTAAATGTATCAGATTTGCCTGTTTACATCAAAAACATAAGTTTTAATTTAATTGTATTAATCATTTTATTTGGTGTATATTTAACTTTAAGAATTTACCAAGGCTTTTGGGAAGAAAAAGCAAAAATGCGGCATGAGTCGAAACATTATATTGAGGAGGAGATTGTGAATTGAAGATTCGGGATTGCTAGGTAATTTTGAGTTTTTAATTTTAAATATTGAACTTATTGGGCAAGGTGTGTGATTCTGAGGCTGCGTCTTGGTCTGGTTAGCCAACGCATATTTTGGGCTGCGTCGTAGATTTCATCCGCCCGCTCATCCGACGCTTTTTTTTTAAATTATGAATTGTGAATTGGCAGAATGGAGCGTGCATTTTTTGGCAAACATTTGTAGAGAAAATTCACGAATTTTCTCCACGAAACAGCAGCAAGGCGTGAAGCGGATAGCAAAAGTACAAACGAAGGACCCAAAGAAACGATGCCTACGCCGAAACGTCGGACCGCCGATAGTAGCGGATACCCCGAGTAGGGGCGAATTGCATTCGCCCAATACGAGGAGT
>JAHDIA010000263.1 GCA_020631035.1 Chitinophagales bacterium
GATCAAGCAGTTCTTAGAACCATTATCGCCTATTATTTCAAAGAGCAAGATTATAATATAGTTCTTCTCCGTCCTGACCTTGAATTGGATGCCACAGATAGACATTTAAAAGATACCGCTGCCGCAGGTGGACTGGCTCGAATAAAAGCAGATTGTGAAAAAGGTGATTTATTTGAGCAATTTTTCCTGTTTGATGTGGATGATACTGAGAAAATTGTAATTCAAATGGACACTGCGGAGATTGAGCAATTTGGGGTTGTCCGTCCTAGTAAGCCTTCAACAGATTATACCACCAACTTACACACCAATGTAATTGAAAAAGTTACCAATGATTGGTTAGATGAAATGTATCTTGATAAATTATTGTTTGCCATTTGTATAGAGGAAATAGAAGCTTGGCTTTTGACTTTGCTTGAGAACCGAAATTCTAGTAAAAGTATGAATCCCAAGAAACGTCTTTTTGACTTGTTGCGGAAAAAAAATGAGAAACCTAAAGAAACCTATGACTATTACCTAGAGTTGAGTAAGGCTTTTTCAAAGAAAAGACCTCATGAAACTGCTTTGAATAGAAATAAAAGTTTACACTTGTTTTGCCAGGATTTACAAGCTTATATGGCTTCTCTCAAAATGCAATCTTCTGAAGAAGAGGAATAAAAAAGTTGCGACGCAGAAACATCCCTACCCAAATACGCCCGATTGCAATGGATACCCCACAGTCCCGATTTTTTCGGGACGAGGAGTAGGAATGTAAAGCGGGGAGACAACTTGCAAACATAAGGATGTAGCGTTCCGTTCTAAAATAGAAAAAGTGGATTATGCTTTTCTTATTTTTGCTTTTCGACGGTTTTATCTTACCTATTTCATTAAGTCACTAAATCTAAAAGTTTGGTCATTCTCTATAACATAGCCTTCTCCACGATGGTCGAAGGGACGTTTGTTTATAAAGGGATGTTGCCATGTTTCTTTTTGGGTAGATTGAGGACTTTGTTTTCTAGCATTTTGAAGGCGTTGATGAGCTTGATACGGGTTTCGGCTGGGTGAATGACCTTGTCGATGAATCCTCGCTCGGCAGCTCGGTAGGGATTGGCAAATTTTTCGGTGTATTCGTCTACTTTTTCTTGGAGTTTTGCTTCTGGGTCGTCGGCTTCTGCGATTTCTCTTTTGAAGATGATTTCTGATGCGCCTTTGGCACCCATTACAGCAATTTCGGCTGTAGGCCAGGCAAAGTTGAGGTCGGCTCCGATGTGTTTGGAGTTCATTACATCGTAGGCTCCACCATAGGCTTTGCGGGTAATGACCGTCACTTTGGGAACAGTTGCTTCGCTAAAGGCATACAACAATTTGGCTCCATTGGCAATGATGCCATTCCACTCTTGGTCGGTTCCTGGTAAGAATCCTGGGACATCGACTAAGACCAATAGGGGCACATTGAAGGCGTCGCAAAAACGGACAAACCGTGCTCCTTTGCGGGAAGAATTGATGTCGAGTACCCCTGCCAACATAGCGGGTTGGTTGGCTACAATTCCTACACTGCGTCCTGCAATACGAGCAAAACCGACTACAATGTTTTCAGCGAAATCTTTGTGGACTTCTAGGAATGAGTTGTCATCGGCAATGCCTTCGATGACCTCACGCATATCGTAGGGTTGATTGGGATTGTCGGGAATGATGTTCATCAGTTGTTCTCGTCTTTCGTTCTCCTTTGGTTGGTAGGGGAACATTGGAGCTTGCTCTTCGCAATTTTGAGGAATGTAAGAGAGCAGTTGTTTGAGTTGGTTGATGCATTCGACTTCGTTGGCACAGGCAAAATGTGTTACTCCTGATTTACTGGCGTGGGTTTGTGCGCCACCGAGTTCTTCAGAAGATACTTCTTCATGGGTAACTGTTTTGACCACATTGGGGCCTGTTACAAACATATAAGAAGTTTGTTCGACCATCATAATGAAGTCGGTCATAGCAGGAGAATAGACTGCCCCACCCGCACAAGGTCCCATAACGAGGGAAATTTGTGGGATGACACCTGAGGCTTGTACATTTCGGTAAAAAATGTCGGCATAGCCTCCTAGTGAGACGACCCCTTCTTGAATTCTTGCCCCACCTGAATCATTTAGTCCAATAACAGGTGCTCCATTTTGCATGGCAAGGTCCATTATTTTGCAAATCTTTTCGGCGTGGGTTTCTGAAAGCGAACCTCCAAAAACAGTAAAGTCTTGAGAGAAAACATAAACCAAGCGACCATTGATGCTTCCGAAACCAGTGATGACGCCATCGCTATAGAATTTTTGTTTGTCCAAGCCAAAATCGCTAGAGCGGTGACGGACCAACATATCCAATTCTTCAAACGATCCTTCGTCTAGGAGTAGACTGATGCGTTCTCTGGCAGTTAGTTTGCCTTTGGCATGCTGTTTCTCAATGCGCTTTTCTCCTCCACCCAAACGGGCAAGGGCTTTTTTCTCTTCAAGTTCTTTTAATTGTTTTTGCATGGTATATAATATATTGAATGGGCGCAAAGTTAGGAACAATAAGGAAATAATTGTAAAAAGCTATAACTTTAGCAGTACAAAAATTACACAATGATGCTGCCCCTTCCTTGATGATACCTAAAATCTTTTTGCCTGCAAAAAAAATATATGTTTTTTATACATTTTTCATATTCCCAATTAGTATCTTAGAGACATTAGGTGGAATATGTGTAGTCCTACAGTATATTAAATAAAGTAATTATGGCTTTTGAAACTAAGTTTTCTTGTTTAACCAATTAAACAAAATATGATTATGACTAAAAATGAAGATGTAGGATTTTTAAGAACAGAAATTATTGAATCACAAAAAACCCGAACTGATTTATTAAAGTACAAGCTATTTATTATTGCTATTATTGGCTCTATTGGTTTAGGTATAAGTGAGACAAAGTTCAATATTAGAAATATTGATTATATATTATACATATTACCTTTTGTATGTATTTATATTGATCTTCTATGTTACCATAATACTATTCGTATATTGGTAATTGCTAGTTTTTTGACTCGAATCAAGAATGAATATGAAATGTATATAAATTTATTAGGTACAGATAAAAAAGATGGAAACAGGTATTATTTCAACTTGGAAGATATAATACTAAGAGGTTCTAGTTTATTTATTGCATTACTTTTAATTGTTTATGGAATATCTAAATATGCAATATTTAGTGATACCCAGAATATAACAGCCTTATGTATTTTCGTCTTTTCTGGTTTTGCAGGTACAATAATTCCTTTCTTAAGTTATAAAGCATTTAAAAATAGAGTTATTGCCTTGGAAAAGGTAAGCAACAAATTGGAAAAAAAATCATATTAAATACTGTGTAAATTAAATTTCTATACATTTATTTAAATTACAGAGTATTAAATTGAATTTTTGTAAAATCTTTCAACTGATAGAAATCAAAAATTTAAGCAATTTTACTTGCCTCTCTTTTCATTATATTAAGCTACCGTATTACCATAGCTACTTGATTCAATATATTGTCTTCAAACCACTGGTCAAACCGCACCACTTCGAATCCAAGTGGTGTCCAGAAATATTCATTTTTGCCTTCTTTTAGCAATGCCATTTCTTTGGCAACCTTGGTTTTGAGTTGTTTTTTGTCGAATGGATATTTGTTGTATGCCTTGAGTACTTTAAGAATGGTTTTGGCTCTTGTGATGTTGGCTGTTTTGTGTCGGTGCAACAATAAATTAAAATTATTGAGGTGAATGTAAATAAGGGAGTATTCTTTTTCTATAATAAGAATCATAATTTCGAGTAATTTGTACCCAATCAACCAACCAGAAGGATCAATATTTGGCAATTTCCCCATATTATATAGGTTGGCTCTGGCTTCATCCAAATTGCCCTTCTCGAATTCTAAGATTGCCTTAAAATAGTTCCATTTTCCTTTGACCAAGACATTCCCCCCAACAATCTTATTTTGGAGTGCTTCCTCAATGATGTTTTCAGCCTTTTCAAAGTCTTTATTTAAGAAGCTTGCTAAGAAAATCTGCCTTGCCCCTTTCTCCCAATTGCCCTTCTTAATATTGAATAATTCCAAGGCTTTTTGAGCATGTAACTGTGATTTTTCATAATCTCTTAAATTAATATAAATACTGGCATAGTTATTTTGACATATTGCCAAATAAGCTTTGTTGTTAAATATCCCACCAGGTTTGAGTAAGGCTTCAAATTGCTGATTGATTGCCAGACTCTTTTCATAATTGTGTATAAGTGAATAATAGTAATGGGCAGCCATATAATAAAAGAACTTGCAAGTCTGGGACGATTCTTCTCTAATTCTAAAGGTTTCTAATATTTCTTTGCCATATACTTCATAGTCTTTGTCCATATTTATAATAAAGTGGTGTGGCAAAGTCAATCGTCCATATAAAGCCTTGGCTCTCAATATTTCCTGATAACTTTTAAAATCTTTTTCTATTTGTTGGGTATACAATTCATAGGCATTGAGTCCACTAGCATCGCCCGCTTTACTTCGCAATAAATCTCGAATTTGTAAGACTTCCCCAAACAACTCATACTTTTGTGCCATATTAAGGGCTTTTCTAAGCAAACGTTGTCCTTCCTCTATGGCTCCTCTATGAATTAGGAACTCGCCCATCAACAATTTTCGTTTGCAATCAAACTTAGCCCGTCCAACAGTCGATTCAAACAGTCGATCAGTATCTTGCATCAATAAAAAATTGAGCATATCCTCTCTAAGTCGCTGCTTTAATTTAGAAAAAGCGGCATCTGGCTTTCGCCCATATATGCGCATAGCTGCTTCTTCATCATCTGTAATTTGCTCATTTATAATCAATTCCAACAACTGCAAACGTTTTCCTTCGTTGTCATTTTCTTTTGCAGAATAAATATTACAAATTAATTTTAGGTCTCGGGACCTCAATTTCTGTGTTAATTTAGTTAATTTTTTCATTTTTCAATAATTTCAAAAAACTGATAATCAACAATTTACGCAAACAACACCTCATCTTATCCTGTCATAAATATTGAGATATAGAAATTTTATACCCCCAAAAACTGCCCTAAATTTGAGGTATAATAATTACAAAAGTAATGTTTTATGTGTCCAGTGTTAATTTTTATGACAACCATAATTCTTATCTAGCTGAATAACAACATTTTAAAAACTAAAAATAATAAAAAACCTTGTCAAAAGTAAACATAGTTGAAATAGTTTTAAAGAAACATATTTCTCAACTTAGAGCTACTATTGACTGACAAACGTAGAAAACTAAAAAATATAAGGTTATGGAAATTTTGATTGCAATTTTAATGATTTTGGGTTTGTTGCAGAATCCAGACACAGTTTCAGATCAGGAATTGGAGCAGATGCGAGTGACACATCAAGAACAGATTCAGGATGCAGCAGCCACTTATTATGATATCGATGATATAGACTAACTAGAACCCTTTTTATTTCTATCTCTTTGGTGGGTGGAAATATTAATCAAGTGTTTTCATTTGGTTGATTTTGTTAAAGTAATTTTTGAAAGTCGTTAAACCCGACTATGATTGCCTGATAGGAGAAGTAATTTTACTTCTCTTGTCTAGGCAAACAAAAAAAAGAAAAAAACATCATTTTTTGATATACAATCTTGCTAAGATGTAGTGAGAGTATAGGTACGGAAAAAAGAATCCTCAATTAAGTGTGTATATTTTTAAGTTGAGGGCTATAATAATAAAAATTCTTTCAATTTCCATAACCTTATTTGCTTTATGTAGGTTCAAACTTGATATCATCAGGTTTGGGATGACGGGGTCAGGAGGGGAATCAAACTTCTTCCAACCTTTTAGCGTTTGTTCCCGCTTGTTTTTTACATGTCAGTTCTCCTCCTACCCCAATTTCCCCAAAGCTCTACTAAAGCATTGTCTCTTTTGTATACATCCTCTTGCAAATGTAGCTTCCCACTTCTATCTACCCAAGCAGTCCAATATAATAAATATATTGGAATAGGCTTTTCTAAATCTATTCGTTTATTCTTGCGCTTTTTCAACAATTGATCAAGTTTTTCGGGAGTGTATTTATTATCTTTTCGGAATAAATATTCTGCCAATTCCATTGGTTTTTCCAAACGTACACAACCATGACTAAACGCCCTTGACGGCTCAACAAACTTATCTTTTGATTGTGTATCATGTAAATAAACGCTATAACGATTGGGAAACATAAACTTTATCTCTCCCAATGCATTATTGCTACCAGGATTTTGACGAATGATATAAGGAAAACTCCCTCTTTTAACATTCGTCCAATCTACCGCATAAGGATTGACCGCCTTCCCTCCACTCAATAGTTTGTAATTGTTTCTAGCCAAATAGCCTGGATCTTTTTTTATTTTGGGCAACATTTCTCTTGTAGCAATACTATAAGGAACTGTCCAATAAGGATTGAGTTCAATGTACTGCATCATATTGCTAAATATGGGGGTTTTTGTTCTGGGTGTTCCCACCATCACTTTTTTATTCAATTTGCTACTGTCTTGTTCAAAAACATCTAAGTAAAAACCTGCCACATTGACCAAAATATAATCTCCCCCTATGTCTCGCGGCAACCAACGCCAACGTTCCAAGTTGATTTCTATTTGTTTCAATTGATTGTCCAATGATCCATTGAGCTTGGCAATGGTATTGGGACCTACGATTCCATCTGCTTTTAGACCATAATCATATTGAAACTTTTTCACATATTTAAGAAGCGTACTGTCAAAATAAGCCGAGTCATAAACCATCTCAACTTCAGCCAAAAGGGAGTCTTTGGTTAATGTTAGCGTATCTATTTCCATCGAAAGGGTATCTACAAAACTATATTGACTCGAATCAGTCATAATTTTAAAGGAGTCGCTTGTATAGAAAATAGTATCTTGACAAAGATTTGACTCAAATATGTAAGCAGTTTTTGTGTTATTGACAATAGAATCTTCCTGATAATTAACAGGAGAATAATTGGTCTGTTCTTTATTGGGCAAAGTATCTTGTGGAAGTTCATAGAAAAATGCCAAGCGTTTTTTGAGCAACAGTACTTGCTGACCAGTATCACCCAATTCTAATTTTTGGGGTGTTTTAAGTAATACTTTATTGGTATCCGCCTCTACCCTTTTTTGAAAAATTTTCAAACTTGCTGCCAATCGCTTATAGTATTCATTTTGTGGAGCCATTTCTTCATAAAACCCCTGAAGTTCATTGGTTTCGATAGCCTTATACAAAAGTGGCACAATGTCTAATTCATCTCTTGGAATTTCCCATTGATGTGGGAGTTTGCTAGGTTCAAGTACACCAAATCGCAAATCTTTCGCCAATTTTAGGGCAAATTTTGAACAAATTATGTCAAAGGCAACAATGTTTTCATAATCTTCTTCTGACAAATCTCTCATATTGAGTTTGTCTGTATTAAGAGATTGGTAAATCGAGTCTAAAAAGGCATAATTATATCTGATAGGTAGCAAACCATGTTCATAAGTTGCTGACAAGATTTCTAACAAACCTTCCGATTTTATCAATAAGCTTCTATCATTGTACCAAATGGTCTGAAAAGCATTTTTTTGATACAAACGTTGTAGGTCACTCAATATAGGTTCTTCCACAGTGCTTGAATCTACATAGTTTTCTATACTGGTTTCAAGCGAATCCAAGTCTACCAACTCTTCCGAAATTATTTCAACTTCCACAGAATCTACCATTTCGTCTTCCCCCATCTCTCTTGACTCTACTATGTGTAGGGCTTTTCTGACCAAATCACTTAAATCCTGAGCATTGCCTATAAGGCTACTGCCAAGCAATAGGCAACAGCATAAAAATTTCTTTACCATAATGACATCAATTTACTGACTAGCTATACAACAAAGTAAGCAACAATTATGACTATATATGCAACAAATCGTTCAAAATTGTTAAAAACACACCTAAATAGATGTAATTATATTAATATACGTATCTATCCATCCAAATGCTACTTTGTTG